>NZ_JBFBJZ010000002.1:0-162764 GCF_040686255.1 Kitasatospora sp. NPDC085879
TCCGGGGTGATCATGTTGAATTCCCGGTCGAGAATGGTGGAGTACGTCGAGTCCCCGAGCCTGCCCGCGGCCACCGCCGTACCGAAGTAGCGGCCACTGCCGGCCGCCGCCGCACCCAGCGTGGTGGCCCCGGCGGCCTGAGCCACGGGGCTCGAGGTGACGGCCGTGACCGAGCCGACGGCCATGCACGCGGCCGCAGTCAGGACCTTGCGGAGATGGGGCTTCCTGTTGAGCCATGCCATGACGGATCGTTCTCCTTGGGGGTGGGGAATTCCTGAACGCGGCGCCCGAGGCGACTGTTAGCGCTAACAATTTTGTAGCGGGACACGTCCCGGGCGCCGTGGTGAGCCAGGACGGGGGTCAGCTGACGCTGCAGGAGGCCGTCGGCCAGGTGGTGCTGCCGTTCTTCATGATGGTCATGCCCCAGTTGTTGCCCGCGCCGTTGGGGGTGGCGACGAGGGTCTGGGCGTCGGGGTAGGCCGCGTTGATGTTCCAGGTCGAGCTGATCTTCTCCGGGGAGGGGACTTTCACGGTCACCTTCCAGGTGTTCGATCCGGTGACCGCGACGTTCAGGTTGTAGCGGTCGCTCCATGAGGCTCCGGCGGAGAGCGTCGCGGTGCAGCCGCCGCCGTTGCCGCCGCCGGCGTAGCCCAGGGTGATGTTGGAGCTGCCGCTGCTCTGGTAGCCCTCGGTGGCCATGATCTCGTAGTTCATGGTGCCGAGGTTCATGCCCGCCCTGGCCCACGCGTCGAAGTGGTTCCCGATGGTGATGGTTCCACCGGTACGCCTGGCCTGACGGACGCTCCAGTACTGGTCGAAGGTCTTGATGCCCTCGATGGAGGGGGCGTTGTAGCGCGTCGTCCGGTAGATGTCGTACGTGCCGCCGTCGCTAGTGACGGTGCCCTTGTATGTGCCGGTGGGCTTGTAGGAGCCGTAGTTCTCGACGATGTAGTACTCGACGAGCGGGTTGGTGCTCCAGCCGTAGAGCGCCAGGTAGGCGTTGCCGTGGGTACTCCATGTGCCCGAGTAGGTCACCGGGTTGCGCGACCCGGTCTGCCAGCCCTTGCCGGCCACGAAGTTGCCGACGTTGGTCCAGGAAGTGCTGTAGTTGCCGCCGCCGTTCAGGGACATCGAGGACGCACCGGAGCCGTCGCTCCAGAACGAGTAGAAGTATCCGCCGTAGGTGCCGGCCTGGTTGGTGGTGACGGTTGCCGCCTCGGCGGTGCCGGGGAGGGCCAGGACGGCCGCGAGGGCCGGCGCGAGGGCGCGCACGATGCTTGCGGTGCGCCGGCCGCGGCCGGCCCGGCGGCTCTCGGGGCGGGGGGAGCTCATGGGGGTGATCCGTCCTGCCGATGGGTGGGGTGGTGAGACGGGGGAGTGCGCCCAACGCGATGGGATCGCGAGGGGATCGGTCGGTCCGGCCGGCGTCGCGCGGTGGTGCACGGAGGTGACTCGTCCTCAACACCGCTGCTTCCCAAGCCGGTTGGCGAGTTGCCGACGGCGACAGTGTTGGGCTGTGCTTGACGGGCTGTCAACACTTTCGACTGGAGCAGCGATAGATTCGCTGCTCATTGAGTCCGCCCATGCCGGAAAAGAGCAGGTCGCGAGCTTGTCCTGTGAGGCGGGTCTAAGAACCTGGCCGATTCCCCTGCTGTCGCTCCAGTCGGGCTGATCGAAACTTTCGACAGTGGATTACCAAAAGTTTCGCCGAACGCAAGCCGCCACCGGCGCGGGGCGCCGGTGGCGGGGATGCGGGTGCGGACAGTCAGGCCGGCCCGCCCTGGCGGATGGCCTGCGCGTACCAGCGGGCGCTGGACTTGGGTGTGCGGACCAGCGTGTCGTAGTCGACGTGCACCATGCCGAAGCGCTTGCCGTAGCCGTTCGCCCACTCGAAGTTGTCCATCAGTCAGCGCCTTTGGCTCGTACCGCCGGGCTCAGAGGAAGCGCCAGAGGTGGTCGGTCGTGCCGTTGTCGTCCCACAGGACGACCTGGGCGCCCTGGGAGGTGGAGGCGCCGGAGATGCCGAGGACACGGCCGCTGACGGCGGACTGGATGCGGAAGGTGTCGCCGCCGCCGTGCCGCAGGCGCCAGCGGTGGTCGGCGGCGCCGTTGTCGGCCCACTGGACGATCCGGGAGCCGTTGGCCGTGCCGCCGCCCTCCACGGCGAGGACCTTGCCGCTGTTGGAGTTGCTGAGCCGCAGTTGGCCGCCGGTGTCGACCACCGCGGTCCACAGGTGGTCCGCGGTGCCGTTGTCGCCCCACTGGATCACCAGGGCGCCGTCGGCGGTCGACATGGTCTGCACGCCGAGCAGCAGCCCGCTGCCCACGTTCTGGATGCGCCGGGTGCCGGTCGGGACGAACCACCACCGGCTGGTCGGCGAGCTGCTGTCCGGGACCTGCACGGCGAAGGCGCCCTGGGCGGTGGCGGCGCCGGCGATGCCGAGCAGCTTGCCGCTGTTGGCGTTCCGCAGGGCGTGCGCGCCGTCGGCCGCCTCGACGACGGTCCACCGGTGGTCGGCGGTGCCGTTGTCCGACCACTGGAGCACGGCGGCGTTGTCGGCGGTGGACATGTTCTGCACGCCCAGGACCTTGCCGCTGTTGGCGTTGCGCAGGCGCAGCGCGGTGCCGTCCACCACGGGCGCCCAGTCGTGGTCGGCGGTGCCGCTGTCGCCCCACTGGAGGGCGGGCGCACCGTCCGAGGTGGACATGTCCTTCACGCCGAGCACCAGCCCGCTGCCCGCGTTGAGCAGGCGGAATCCGCTGCTCCTGGTGTTCCAGTAGACGGTGTAGTTGAAGCCCTGCGCGTCGTGGAACGGGCCGAGGCTCACGGACGAGCCGCCCGCGGTCGCGGTGAAGGCCAGGCCCGTGCTGCCGGTCCGGGTGATCGACGCCGGGTCGAGGACCGGAAGCGCGGAGAGCGCGGTGGAGCCGTAGTTGCCGCACAGCACGACCGGGCCGTAGGTGGCCGCGGCGACGTCCGGGTTGTCGTTGGCGGCCCGCAGCGCGATGCGCATCGGCAGCTTGACGGTCACCGTGTCGCCGGAGGCCCAGGAGCGGGTGACGGTGGCGTAGCTGCCGGGCGTGGTGGCGATGCTCTGCACCGTGCCGTTGACGCTCACGGTGGCACCGGACGTCCAGGCCGGGATGCGGATGCGCATCGACCAGGTGTCGCCGGCGCCGCCGGTGACCTTGAGCGTGGTGGTGTCCTCCGCCGGGTACGCGGTGGTCTGGGTGATCGTCAGGCCGCGCTCGGCCCAGGTGAGGACCGTGGGCACGAAGAGGTTGACGATCAGGGTGGTGCCGTCGCGGAAGTAGACGGAGTCCGCCAGTTTGGTGTTGGACTCCATCCCGGTGCCCTGGCAGCACCAGAAGGTGTCGTAGTCGGTGCTCCAGGTGCCGCCGCCCCAGGCCGGGCCCACGCCCCGGCGGCCGCCGGGCTTCAGCGGGGTGAAGTAGGTGACGTGCCCGTGCGAGTCGGCCGGGTTCTGCGCGCCGACGACGTGGTTGAGCAGGGCGCGCTCGTAGAAGTCGAAGTACGCGGCCTGGTTCGGGTCCAGCTGCCAGAGCTCACGGGTGAGTTTGAGCATGTTGTACGAGTTGCAGAGCTCGCAGTTGTCGTTGGTCAGCTGCGAGGCGATCGCGTCGGGAGCGCGGAAGTGCTCGGCCTGGCTGTTCCCGCCGATGGCGTAGGTGTGCCTGCCGGTGCAGATCGTCCAGGCCTGGGTGGCGATGTCGTGGTAGCGCGCGGTCCCGGTGGCCCGGTACTCGCGGACGGCGCCGATCCACTTGGGCACCTGGGTGTTGGCGTGCAGGCCGTTCAGCCGGTCCTGGCCGGCGGCCAGCGGGTCGAACACGGCGGCGTGGTCGAAGCGTTGGGCGACCGTCAGCCAGCGGGCGTCCCCGGTCCGCAGGTGGAGGTCGGCCAGCACCTCGTTCATGCCTCCGAACTCGGTGCCCAGGAGCGCCTGCATCTGGCTCTGGGTGAGCCGTCCGGTGCGCTGGTCGACCCAGCCGGCCATGGCCAGCAGGACGTCCCGGGCCTGGGTGCTGCCCATCAGGAGCCAGACGTCGAGCAGTCCGGCCATGGTCTTGTGGACGCAGTAGTAGGGGACGTTGCCGTTCTTCAGCGAGCCGGCCTCGAGCTGGGCGAAGTCGTTCTCCGGGAAGCCTGAGAGGTAGCCGGCGGAGAACCCCGGGACGGCGTTGCTGGCCTGGCACTTGGCCAGCTCGGCCACCATGTAGGTGGCCTTGTCGCGACAGACGGTGTCGCCCGTTCCCGCGTAGGCCTGGGCCCAGGCGCTGAGGAAGTGCCCCTGCACGTGGGTGCGGAACGGGAACGACGGGGCGTCCCAACCGCCGGTCGCGGCAGCGGCGTTGGTGGACAGCCGGTGGTTCGCGCGGAAGTTGTACAGCAGGCGGTCGACGTCGACGAAGCGCAGGTACGCCAGGGTGCGGTCCTGGTTGTCGCGCAACCGGCCGGCGGTGAGCCGGACCTGGCCGAGGTCGAACGGCTGCGTCGAGGAGCCGGCGGCCTCGGCGGCCGCCGGCGCGAGGCCGAGTCCGACGGCCGGTGCGAGGGCTAGCACGCCGGTGGCCTTCAGCAGGCTGCGGCGGTTCAGGGGGGCGGACGACACGCGGGATCTGTTCCTTCCGGGTGGGGGGAGGAGACCGGCGGATGAACTGTTAGCGCTAACAAAATGCCGTGCGGAAAGCGGCGTGCCGGAAGGGTGGGCGGCGAGCGGTGGGGGTGGCGTCGAAGGCCGTCGGCCGTGTTCGACAGTGTCACGTTTATAGCCCCGGCGTCTCGGTCGCGTCCAGGGGTGCGACGGAACGGGCGCCCCCGCTCGCCGCCATATTCTGTTAGCGCTAACAAGCGGCCGGTGTCAGCCCAGAGTCCACTGCTGGTTCCTGCCGCCGCTGCAGGTCCACAGCTGGACGGGCGTACCGTCGGCGGTGGCCAGACCGGCCACGTCCAGGCAGAGCCCCGACTGCACCCCGGTGATGGTGCCGTTCGAGTTCAGCTGCCACTGCTGGTTGGCCTGGCCGTTGCAGGACCAGACGATCGCCTTGGTGCCGTTGGTGGTGCCGTGCGCGTTGGCGTCCAGGCACAGCGTGCTGCCGCCCACGGTCACGGTCAGCTGGTTCGACGACGTCCGGGTCCAGGTCTGGTTCGCGCCGCCGTTGCAGGCGAAGATCTGCTGCTGCGTACCCAGCGCCGTGCTGGCATCGGTCAGGCACTTGCCCGCGTCCACCGCATGCAGCGCGCCGGTCGTACCGCCGCCGGAGGACCCCGCGTCCAGGCCCATGAAGTGGATCGCGGTGGCGGCCATCGTGGAGCCCTTGACCGGCAGTTCGTGCCCGGTCCCGGCGATGCTGTACGCCTCGACCTGGGTGGTGCCGGCGCCGTTGTTGTACCGGGTACGGGTCCAGTTGGTCACCGGGGTGTCGGTGGCCGACGGGGTCTGGCTAACGCCGAGGACATCGGTCCACTGCTTGACTTCTTCACCGAGGTTGTTGTGGTTCAGGATGGTGTCGGCGGTTCCGTGCCACAGCTGCACCCGCGGACGCGGACCGGTGTAGCCGGGATACCCCGTGTTGCGCACCAGGCTGCCCCACTGCTGCGGGGTCATCGAGACCTGGCCCTGGGCGCAGGCCGAGTTCCAGCCGCGCACGGAGCCGGTGTAGAAGCAGTGGTAGGGCACTCCCATGAACGCCGCGCCCGCCTTGAACACGTCGGGGTAGTCGGCGAGCATCACGTTCGTCATCATCCCGCCGGACGACTGGCCGGTCACGTACACGGCGTTGGCGTTGCCGCCGTAGTGCTGCTCCGTGTAGGTGATCATCGACATGAGCCCGACCGGGTCACTGCCGCCGTTGCGGGTCAACGCCTGGTCGGAGGAGACGTCCCAACAGCTTCCGCTGGGGTTCGTCGAGGGGTAGATGACGAGGAACCCGTACCGGTCGGCCAGCGACGCGAAGTCCTGACTCGAGTACAGGTACGGCCCCGAGCCCTGGCACCCGTGCAGGGCCAGCAGGATCGGGGGGTTGGCCTTGACATTGTTCGGCACGTACAGGTGCATGGCCAGGCCGGTCGGGTTGGTGCCGAAGTTCGTGATCTGGGTCAGCGAGGCGGCGCCGGCCTGGGGAGCGGCCTGCAGAGTCAGGCCGAGCGCGAGGCCGACGGCGGCGGCCACGCCCAGGAGGCGGGACCGCAGGGAGCGGGATCGGAACATGGGGACCTCTCCGTCGAGGAATTCCGTGAGCGTGAAGGGTGTTCCGGCGCGCCGCGCACCCATGCTCGGGTCGAGCGGATCCAGCGGTCAACGGGCCCGTCGTGGCCGGTATCGGTCAACCACCGCCGTCAACGGCCTGTTGACGCAAGGGCTGTGATGGTGTCGCAGCACGTCCTGACCCGATCGACCCGACCCGAGCTCTCCCCGAGGACCGCCAACCGTGACACCCATCGTCGACCGCGCCGCCCTGCTGCTGCGCCCGCTGCGCGACGCGCGGCCACCGCTGCTGGCCGCCCTGGTCGCGCTCCTGCTCGTCCAGGCGGCCCTGCCGGCCGCCGCCGCGCTGACCACGGCCGCGCTCGTCGCCCGAGTGCAGAGCCACCCGGGCGCGGACATGTTCGGCGCCGCCCTCGCCCCGCTCGCCGCGTTCGGTGTCGTCCTGCCGTTCGGGCACATCCTGGAGGCGCTGACCGCACCGCTGGAAGAGCTCACCTACGCCCGCGTCAACGGGGCGCACCGCGCCCGGATCGTCCGGCTCACCACGCTGAGCCCGACCATTTGAGGCGCTGGAGACGCCGCAGGTCCAGCAGCTGATCCGGCACGCCCGCGCCGAACCCGCCAACTGGACCGAGCGCACCCCCGCCGAGGGCGCGCTGGGCCGGCTGCGCCGGATCACCGCACTGCTCGGCCTGGCCGGTGCGTGCGTCGTCCTGGCGCAGTACGTGTGGTGGGCGGTGCCGGTCCTGCTGCTGCCGGGAGCGGCCAACCAGTACCTGCGCAACCGGCAG
This sequence comes from Kitasatospora sp. NPDC085879, assembly GCF_040686255.1. Classification (NCBI taxonomy): domain Bacteria; kingdom Bacillati; phylum Actinomycetota; class Actinomycetes; order Kitasatosporales; family Streptomycetaceae; genus Kitasatospora; species Kitasatospora sp. NPDC085879. The sequence goes on from NZ_JBFBJZ010000002.1 coordinate 7,022, forward strand.
GCGCACCTCTTCACCGCCATGTGGCGCAAGGGCGTCGACCACGCCCTGCACGCCGACGTCTGGCAGGAGGCCCTGACGGAGGTCGGCCCGAGCATGGAGGTACGGGTCTTCGGCTTCGGCGAGTGGATGGTCGAACGGATCCAGAACCACCTGCGGGCGGTGTTCGACCCGATCTGGGCGGTGTTCCACAGGATGCTGTTCAACGAGTGGAGCCAGTTCCTGCTGGTCGGCGTCCCGCTGGGCATCGTGTACCTGGCGGTGGCCGAGGACGCGGCCCGCGGCCGCGCCTCCACGGCCGTCCTCACCGCGGTGCTGACCGCCTCCTGGGCGCTGGTGCAGTCGCTCGGCTACAGCGACGACGTCCGCAACATCCGCGCCGCCACCGAGAGCCTGCTCGCCTACGAGCGGCTCCGCGAGATCCTGACCCCGCAGGCCGGTACGGTCGACGCCCTCCCGGCCCCCCCCGCGCGGAGCGGCGCGACGGGTCGCCGTCGGTGGTCTTCGAGGACGTGTCCTTCACCTACCCCGGCACCGAGCGCACCGTGCTGCACGGGCTGGACCTGGAGATCCGGCCCGGTGAACTGCTCGCCGTGGTCGGCCTGAACGGCGCCGGCAAGTCCACCGTGATCAAGCTCCTGTCCGGCCTGTACCGGCCCACCGGCGGCCGGATCACCGCCGACGGACGCGACCTCGCCGACCTCGGTGCCGCCGCCTGGCGCGAGCACGTGGCGGTGGTGTTCCAGGACTTCGTCAAGTACCGGCTCTCGGCGGCCGACAACGTCGCGCTCGGCCACGCCACCGTTCCGGTCGACCACGCCGCGCTGGACGCCGCCGCCAAGGACTCCGGCTTCGACGCGGTGCTGGAACGGCTGCCGGACGGCTGGCGGACCCCGCTCGCCCGCTCGCGCACCGGCGGCGTCGACCTCTCCGGCGGCCAGTGGCAGCAGGCGGTCCTCGCCCGCGCGCTGTACGCCGTGCACACCGGCGCCGGACTGCTCGTGCTGGACGAGCCGACCGCGCACCTGGACGTGCGGACCGAGTTCGAGGTGTTCAACCGGCTCGCCGAACACCGCGGCAGGGCGATCGTGGTGCTGATCTCGCACCGGCTGTCCACCGTCCGGCAGGCGGACCGGATCGTGCTCCTCGACGGCGGCCGGATCACCGAATCCGGCACCCACGACGAACTGATGGCCCTCGACGGCAGGTACGCCGAGCTCTTCGCCATCCAGGCCGAGCGGTTCCAGCTCGGCTACGACGACCGCGCGGACGAAAGCGAACTCCAGTGACCGTGGACCAGCCCGAGTACCGGCCGAGCGCTCGCGACTACCTGCGGCTGGCCCGTGAACTGCTCACCCTGTCCTACCGGCGCGCCGGGGCTGACCGTCGCCGCCCTGGCCACCCAGGCGCTGACCGTGGCAACCGTCGCGGCGACCGCGCTCACCCTGCGCGCCGCGATCAACGGCGCGATCGACGGAGCCGCCGGCACTGCGGTCACGGGGGCGCTCGGCGCCGCCGTCGCGTACGCCGTCACCGGCGTCCTCGCAGACCTGAGCGGCAACGTCATGGCCCTGCTCGTCGACAAGGTCAGCGTGCTCGACCTGAACGAGTTCATCAACCGCGACCTCGCGTTGCTGGACGGCCTGGAGCACGTCGAGCGCACCGACTTCCTCGACCGGGTGACCATCGTCCGCGGCGCCCCCTGGGGCATCATCAACGGCCTCTGGTCGGCGGTCTCCGCCTTCTTCGGCGTGGTCCAGCTCGGCGTCTCGCTGCTGCTGCTGGGCACGGTCAGCCCGTGGCTGCTGCTCCTGCTGCTGTTCGCGGCCGCCCCGATCTGGTTCGACCGGCAGGGCCAGCGGCCGATCAGCCGGGCCGAGACGGAGACGGCCGAGGCGTTCCGACTCCAGAAGCACCTGTTCGACACCGCCACGGAGGCCGGGCCCGCCAAGGAGATCCGGGTCGCGGGCGCCGGCGCCGAACTGGCCCGCCGCCAGGCCGCCGCCTGGGACGAGGTCGCCCTGGGCCGGTTCCGGGCCCAACTCGCCTCCGCCGTATGGCGGGTGAGCGGCTGGACGCTCTTCACCGCCGGGTTCGTAGCCGGGCTCGCCGTGGTCATCCAGCGCACCGCCCGGGGCGACGGCTCGCCCGGCGACGTGGTGCTCGCCATCACCGTCGCCTCCACGCTGCGCGGCTCGGTCCAGGCCGCCGTCGGCCGGACCACCGACACCGTCGCCTCCCAGCGCCTGGTCGAGCCCTTCCTGTGGCTGCGCGGCTACGCCGCCGACCGGCGCGCCGACAGCTCGGACGGCATCGCCCCGCCGGACCGGCTGACCGCCGGCATCACCTTCGAGCAGGTCGGTTAGCGCTACCCCGGCACCGACCGGTACGCGCTGGAGGACGTCAGCTTCAGCATCCCGGCCGGGACAGTGGTCGCCGTGGTCGGCGAGTACGGCTCCGGCAAGACCACCCTGGTCAAGCTGCTCAACCGGTTCTACCGGCCGGACACCGGCCGGATCACCGTCGACGGCACCGACCTCGCCCGCTACGACAGCGCCGCTGGCACGCCCGGACCAGCGCCGCCTTCCGGCCACCCTGCTGGAACACATCTCCGGACGCACCTTGCGGGCCCGCGTCTGGCGCGGCCTGGTCGACGCCGACGCGGCCGGGCGTGCCGTCGCCGAGCACCGGGCGATCCTCAACGCGCTGGCCGCCCGCGACCCGAACCTCGCCCAGGCCGCCGCCCTGATGCACGTCAGCACCACGGCACGCCTTCGTCTCCGCACTGATCGACGGCGGCTGCTCGATCAAGGACCTCGCCGCCTACCTGGGGCACGCCGACGAGGCCTTCACTCTGCGGACCTACGTGCACCTCATGCCCAAGAGTGATGAGCGGGCACGCGCCGCGATCAGCAGGGCGCTGTTTGCGGCTGATGTGCCCGCTCCGGGCGGGGTTCTGATGGCTGTGTAAGCCCGGCGGGGTCAATGTGCCCCGAAAATGCCCCGCCAGGTTGATTCAGCGATGTTTGCGCAGGTCAGCGCGGTTCACAGAAGCGTCTGCCAGTAGTACCAGAACCGGTTGAGGACCAGCAGGGCGATCCCCAGGTACCAGAGCGCGGGCACCACCCAGTGGTACCGGGCCACCGACGGCCACCAGCGCGGCGCCGGGAGCACCCCCGTCCGCAGGTTGTGCAGCGTCACGTACCAGGCCAACGGCCCGACCACCGCCCACACCACCATGCAGTACGGGCAGAGCGCCCCGATCTCGTACAGCGCCTGGGTGATCAGCCAGACGGTGAAGCCCAGCCCCGCCAGCGCGCCCGCCTGCAGCCCCAGCCAGTACCAGCGGCGGTAGCGGGCACCCGCCAGCAGTCCGGCGCCGGCCGCGATCAGCACCGCGAACGCCGCCAGCCCGAGCAGCGGATTGGGGAAGCCGAACACCGACGCCTGGTCGGTGCGCATCACCGAGCCGCAGCTGATCACCGGATTGATGCTGCAGCCCGGCCGGTAGCCCGGATTCTCCAGCATCCGCAGCTTGTCGAAGGTCAGCACCGCCGAGGCGGCCAGGCCCAGCAGGCCGCCCACCACCAGCAGCCGGGCAAGGCCCCGCCCGGAACCGATCGTCGCACCGGAAGCCATGTCAGGCCCCGGTCGTCCGGCGGACCAGCGCGGTCCACTGCTCGCCCGTCACCGGCTTGCCGTCCTGGCCGAAGACGTTCAGCACCTTGCCGTCCAGCACCACCGTCGGGGTGCCCTGGGCGCCGCTCGCCGAGAACGCCGCGTCGACCTTGGCCGCCCACGGCCGGTAGGTGCCCTCGGTGACCGCCTTGGTGAACGCCTCCGTCTTCAGCCCCGGCACCTTCTCCGCCAGCTCCAGGATCCGGTTGACGTCCCCGAAGCCGTCCTCGCGCTCGTCCGGCTGCTCGGCGTACAGCACGTCGTGGAACTGCTTGAACTTGTCCACGCCCTCGTTCAGCGCCGCACCCGCGGCGGCCAGCGCCGTCCGCGAGCCCTTGCCGCCGAGGTTCTTGTCCAGGAACGCCGCCAAGTGGTACTCGATCTTGTACTCGCCGCTGTCCGCGAGCTGCTGCACCGTCTTGCCCGCCGAGGCCTCGAACTGCTTGCAGACCGGGCAGCGGAAGTCCTCGTACACCTGCAGCGTGTGCGGCGCGTCCGCCTTGCCGTACACCACCACGGTGCCGTCCTTGCCGGAGGTGTTCGCCGGCACGGTCAGCGGCGCCGAGGTGGCCGGGTCGGAGTCCGAGGCGGTGGCGATCGCCGCCACCGTGCCGCCCACCACGGCGAGCGCCGCGACCACGCTCACCGCGATCACCGCGCGCCGCCGGACGGCGGCCGCCTTCTTCTCCCGGCGGTGCGCCTCCTGGAGACGCTCACGGGCCGAGGTACCGGACTGCTGGGGCTGGTTGGTCATGATGATCCGTCGAATCCTCGCGTACGGGCACACCACCGGGCCGCGCGGCCGCGCAGTGGCACACCGAAGAATGGGGGAGTGGCGCTCAGGCCCACCCGCCCGACGGCGACGCCGTCAGCAGGCGAGCGCGACCACCGGCGGACCGCGGCGCGGCGCCGGCGAGGGAACCACGGACTCCGGACGGGCCAGTGGACCCCACGCATCCGGCGAGGGCGCCAACTCGGCCGGGCAGGCCGGCAGCGGCGCGAGAACCGACAGCAGCCGCCCGACGGCGGAACCGGCCACCGCCCGCAGCGCGCGCAGCACCTGCGCGGCGCCGCCGAGCGCGGCATCACCCAGCCGCAGCCACAGCGCCGCGGCCAGTGCCAGCACCAGATGCGCCAGCACCACCAGCAACCGCAGCGACCCGGCGGACTGCCCGGCGAGACCCGACAGCACCGGGCTGCCGTCCACCGAACCGCCGCCGCACACCAGCAGATCCACCCCGTGCGAACGGGCGGCGACCGTGGCACAGCCGTCCTGCCCCAGGTTGAACGCGGTGTTCAGCAGCAGCTCGACCGGCACCATCACGGCCGCCAGCCGCCACAGGCCGTGCCGCGCGCCGTCCAGCGCGAGGGCCACCAGGAACACGGCCGCCGTACACCCCAGAACCAGCGTCAACGGCAGCGGCCGACCGGTCAGCACGACCTGGCCCAGGGCAGCGAGCGGCACCGCGAGGGCGGTGAACACCGCGGCCCGCAGAACCCTCGTCGCCCGGCTCTCGGTCATGGAGAGCGAGTATGCCACGGTGCCGATCAAGGCCGCGTAAGCGCCCGCGCGGGTGACGCGGCGTCAGCACCCGCCCGGTTCGCGCCACCGCAGGCATACCCTGGAAACCCCGGAAAGAGGGTGGTCAGCGTGCCGCACGGACCCGAGCCCACCGCCGGCACGGTCCTCGCCGCCTGGATCGCCCGGCAGACCGAGACCCTCGCCGGACTCTTGGAAGCCGTCCGCGCCGACGAGCCGGACGCCGTCCACCAGATGCGGATCACCTGCCGCCGGCTGCGCAGCACCCTGCAGGCCTACCGCCCGCTGATCGGCACCGACACCACCGCCCTCGTCACCGGGCTCAAGGACCTCGCCGCCGCCCTCGGCGCCGCCCGGGACACCGAGGTCCTCGGCGAACGGCTCACCGCCGACGCCCGCGCCCTGCCCGCCGACTGCCACCCGGACGAGGTCGCCGCCGCCGTCTCCGCCTGGGCCGCCGAAGGCACCGCCGGAGCCCGCCCCGAGGCACTCGCCGCGCTCGACGGCCCCGGCCTCCCCGCGCTGCTCGCCGCCCTGCGCGGACTGGCCGCCGAACCCCGCTTCACGGCCCGCGCCGACCGCCCCGCCCCCGCCGAGCTCACCCGGGTCGCCCGCCGCCAGCAGCGCCGCACCGCCCGCCGGATCGATGAGGCCCGCCGTGCCGCGCCCGGCGACGCCACCGACACCGCCCTGCACGAGGCCCGCAAGGCCGCCAAACGCGCCCGCTACGCCGGCGAGCCGGCCGGCCCGGCGGCCACCGGGTTCGTCCGCCGGATGAAAGCCCTCCAGGACGTCCTCGGCACCCACCAGGACGCCGTCCTCGCCGGCCGTACCCTGCACACCCTCGCCGCCACCGACCCCCGGCACGCCTTCGCCTACGGCGTCCTCTACGACCGCCAGCTCACCGCCGCAGCCGCCGACCGCGCCCGCCTCCCGGACATCTGGCAGAAGGCGAGCGAACCGCCCACGTTCTGAACGGTGCGACTCCTCGGGGCGCGGGGCACTGCGCGGGGTGGGAGGCGTTGGGCCGGTTCCTCCCGCTCGCTGCGCCGCGCGCCTCCCGGGGGGTCGGGTCAGCGGAGGCCGGCGGTGTGGGCGGCGGTGGCGAGGAGGTCGCGGAGCATGGCGGGGGTGAGGCGGCCGGTGTAGGTGTTGCGGGGGCTCACGTGGTAGCAGCCGAAGAGTTCCAGGGGCGGGCCGCCGTCGGTGGCGGGCAGGGTGGCCCGGGCGCCGTGGCCGAAGGCCGGGCGGGGGCGGGGGATCGTCCGGCCGGAGGCGGCGAGGGCGGGGAGGACGGCCTCCCAGGCGAAGCCGCCGAGGGCGACCACCGCGCGGACGGTCGGCCGCAGGTACCCGAACTCGCGGGCGATCCACGGCCGGCAGGTGTCCCGTTCGTCCCGGGTCGGCCGGTTCTCCGGCGGACAGCACCGCACCGGGTCGGTGATCCGCACGCCGTGCAGCACCATCCCGTCGTCCCGCCAGGTGGCGTGCGGCTGTGAGGCCAGGCCGAGCTCGTGCAGGGCGGCGTAGAGCAGGTCGCCGGAGGGGTCGCCGGTGAAGATCCGCCCGGTGCGGTTGGCGCCGTGCGCGGCCGGGGCCAGCCCGACGATCACCAGGGCGGCGTCGGCCGGCCCGAAGCCGGGGATCGGGCGGGCCCAGTACTCGTCGTCCTGGTAGGCGCGGCGCTTGATCCGGGCCGCCTGCTCCCGCCAGGTGACCAGCCGCGGGCAGGCCCGGCAGTCGACGACCAGCTCGTCCAGCTCGGCGAGGCTGCGGGTGGCGGCGGCCGCGGCGGCCGGGTGGTCCGGTGCCTCCCGGTCGCGAGCGGCGGCGGCCGGTGGGCCGGCGGCGCGGTCCGGGGGCGGGGGCGGCTCCATGCTGGAGATCGTAGGGGGTGCGGACGGCCCCGGCCGCGGCATTCCCCGACGCCGTGGACAACGGCCCCGCGAACACCCGGGCCCTGTGGAGGGCCGGCCGCCTCCGTCGGCCCGCGCGGCCGCCGGGGTGGGCGGAGTAGCGTGGAGATCGGGGATCCTGCGTGTGCCCGAGGTGACGTGATGATCATTCTCGACGCGATTCTGGGGGCGCTGCTCGTCCTCGCCGTGTGGGCCGGGCTGAGCATCCGCGTGGTGCAGCAGTACCAGCGCGGCGTGGTGTTCCGGTTCGGCCGGGTGCTGGCGGACGTGCGCGACCCGGGGCTGGCCTGGATCATGCCGATCGCGGACCGGCTGAAGCGGGTGAACGTGCAGATCGTGACGATGCCGATCCCCGCCCAGGAGGGCATCACCCGCGACAACGTGACCGTGCGGGTCGACGCGGTGGTCTACTACCGGGTGGTCGACCCGGTGAAGGCCACCGTCAACGTGCAGGACTACAACTTCGCGATCTCCCAGGTCGCCCAGACCTCGCTGCGCTCGATCATCGGCAAGAGCGAACTGGACGACCTGCTGGCCAACCGCGAGCCGCTGAACCAGGGCCTGGAGCTGATGCTGGACAGCCCGGCGCTGGGCTGGGGCATCGAGATCGACCGGGTGGAGATCAAGGACGTGGCCCTGCCGGAGTCGATGAAGCGGTCGATGTCGCGGCAGGCGGAGGCCGAGCGGGAGCGTCGGGCGCGGATCATCACCGCCGACGGCGAGTTCCAGGCCTCGGCCCGGCTCTCGGAGGCCGCCGCGATCATGAGCACCACCCCGGCGGCGCTCCAACTGCGGCTGCTGCAGACGGTGGTGGAGGTCGCGGCGGAGAAGAACTCCACGCTGGTGCTGCCCTTCCCGGTGGAGCTGCTGCGTTTTCTCGACAGTGTGACCGAGAAGCCGCCACCGGCCGCCGCGCCGGCCGCCGCGGCAAGCCCGGCGGCGGGCCCCGAGCAGCTCGAACTGCCCGATCTCCCGGCGCTGGAAGAGGTGTTGGCACGTGACCCGCTGGAGGCACCGGCCGAGGCCGTGAACGGCTCCCGGCCCGAGGTGGCGCCCCCGCGGGGCGGGGACCACGATGGAGGAGCGGGGATCTGAGGCACGGCGGGAGGCCTGACGATGACCACAGCCAGAGAGATCATGCACCCGGGCGCCGAATGCGTCGGGGAGTTCGAGACCCTGGCCGACGCGGCCCGGATCATGAAGGACCGGGACGTCGGCGCGCTGCCGATCTGCGGCGAGAACCAGAAGCTGCTGGGCATCCTCACCGACCGGGACATCGTGCTGAAGTGCGTCGCCGAGGGGCTCGACCCGACGCAGGTCAAGGCGGTCGACCTGGCGGTCGGCCGGCCGATGGTGATCGAGGAGGACGAGGACGCCGAGCAGGTCCTGCGGATCATGGAGCAGCACCTCGTCCGCCGTCTGCCGGTGATCAACCACCCGGACCACAAGCTGGTCGGGATGATCAGCGAGGCGGACATCGCCCGCCACATGCCGCAGGAGCGGGTCGCGGAGTTCGTCACCACGATCTGCGCCGAGGAGGAGACGTAGCCGCAGTGGCCGAGGCAGGGGCGAGGAGCCGGCCGGGCGGTGGGTGTGCCGCCCGGCCGGCCGCCGCTCACGGCTGCGCCGGGCGGCTCACAGCCTCGCCAGGAAGGTGTCCGCGATCACCTGGTAGCCGGCGTCGTTGGCGTGGATGTCGCCGCGCGCCATGTTGGTCCACTGCATGATCCGCGCCACGTTCAGCGGCACCTGGCCGCCGCCGAACGGCACCGTGCGCAGCGCGTCGGTGTCGAAGGCCCGCGCCACGTCCGCGGTGGGCACTCCGTGCGCCGCGTCGGCGATGCCGATCGCGGCGTTCAGCGCGTGTGAGAGCGGCAGCGAGAGCGCCGCGGTGGCCTTCCCCTGGTCGCCCGTCAACCAGGCGGCGAGGAAGGGGTCGTAGAGGTTCATGCCGACGATCCGGGTGCGCGGTCCGGCGGCCGCCCGCAGCCGGCCGAGGATGTCGGACAGGCCGTGGCCCGCCGTGGCGATGCCCTGCAGCGCGCACGGCAGGTCGATGCTGCCGCCGGCCGCGCAGCGGTTGACGTCGTTGGCGCCGATGTCCAGGGTCACCAGCACCTTGTCGCCGCGGTGCCCGCGCAGGAAGCGCTCGGCGGCGGCGAGTTGGGAGTCGGCCCAGGGGTGCGGGTACGGGCAGCCGCCGTTCGCCATGGTGCCGGTGGTCTCGCCGGGGCAGCCGAGGTCGGTGAAGTCGAAGGCCTTGTGGCGGGCGGCGGCCCGCTCGGCCAGGGTGCGGGCGATGTCCTGGGCGTAGCCGCGGCCGACCACGTGGCCGCCGTCCGGGGTGGACTGGTAGCCCGCGGCGAGCGAGTCGCCGAGCGCCAGGTAGTACCGCGGCACATCGGCCGGGACGGGTCGGGCGCCGGCCGTGGCGGCGGCGGCCGGCGCGGCCGTCAGACCGAGTGCCGAGGCGGTGAACAGGACTGCGGCGACGGCGAGTCGGACGCCTCCGGGCAGGGGTGTGCGCATGGGGCCTCCAGGGTGGTGGGGGCCGCAGTGGGGTGCGGCCCGGTGAGGCTACTGCGCGGTAGGCCCGGTGAGTAGGGGTCGGACGGGATCAGCCGGGGAAGGCGTACACGGTGCTGGCGTGGGCCGCCGGCTCCTGCTCGCCCTCGGCCGTCATCACCACGTCCACGAAGGCCAGCCGGCGGCCGAGTTTGGTGATGCGCGCGGTCACCAGCACGTCCGCGCCGACCACCGCCCGCTGGAAGGTGGTCGACTGCTGGATCGTGGTCATCGGGCCGAAGCCGCCGCGCGCCGCGGAGACGGCGACCACGGTCGCCGTGTCGGCGGCCGCCATCAGCGCCTGGCCGCTCAGACCGCCGCCCTCCCGGGCGAGTTCCTCGGACCAGGGCAGCCGCAGCACGGCGTGCCGGTCACCGGTCTCGGTGACGGAGAGCTTGAGTGCCTGCACCCAGGGGGCGAAGTTCTCGGCGAGGATGGTGTCCGCCTCGGCGGTGGAGATCGTCACCGTGCCATTGTGGCGAGGGCCCGCCGTCCGCGCCACGACCGTGCACGGGTCCGTCGCGCGGAGCACCGTCCGCCGTGCCGTACGCGGCCTCAGCCCGCCTCCCGGATCGCCCGCCGCACCAGCTCGGCCAGGTGCACGGCCCGCCGCCCGTCCGCGAGTTGGGCGATCTGGGTGCGGCAGCTCAGGCCGTCCGCCAGCACCACCGTCTCCGGCGCGGCGGCGCGCACCGCGGGCAGCAGCACCCGCTCGGCGGCCGCCACCGACACGTCCCAGTGCCCGCGCTCCATCCCGAAGTTGCCGGCCAGCCCGCAGCAGCCGGAGTCCAGCACCTCGTTGTGCACCCCCATCCGCTGCTCGACGCGCCGGTCGGCGGCGGTGCCGAGCACGGCGTGCTGGTGGCAGTGCACCTGGGTGACGGCATCCGCCGCCAGCCGGGGCAGCGACACTCCGCTCTCGTCCAGGAATTCGGCGAAGGTCCTGACCCGGCCCGGCAGGTCGCCGGCCTCCCGGCCGAGCAGCCGGGGCAGTTCCTCGCGGAGCGCGGCGGTGCAGCTCGGCTCCAGCCCGACCACCGGCAGGCCGGCCGGGACGGCCCGCAGACTGCGCCGCATCACCCGCCGGGCGAGGCCGAGTTGGCCGGTGGAGTGCAGGGTGAGCCCGCAGCACACCGGCCCGTCGGGCAGCCGGACCTCGAAGCCCAGGTGCTCCAGGACCTCGACGGCGGCCCGGGCCGGCTCCGGGTCGAGCAGTTCGGCCATGCTGTCCGGCCAGAGCAGCAGCGGCCGGGCCCCGGGCGCGGCGGGGTGCTCGGCGCGCCACCGGCGGAACCAGGCGGTGAAGGTCTGCTCGGGCAGCTCGGGCAGGTCGCGCCGCGGGTCGATCCCGCCGAGGCGCTTGAGCACGGCGGCGCTCGGCCCGGACTGCAGCAGCCGGTTGGCGAGCCGCGGGGCGAGGGCGGCGCCGCGCAGCCAGAGCGGCAGCCAGCCGAGCGAGAGGTGCGAGACGGGGCGCGGCCGTCCCCGGTAGTGCTGGTGCAGGAACTCGGCCTTGTAGGTCGCCATGTCGACGTGGACCGGGCAGTCGCTCGCGCAGCCCTTGCAGCCGAGGCAGAGGTCGAGCGCCTCGCGGACCTCCTCGGAGCGCCAGCCGTCCGTGACCAGGTCGCCGCGCAGCATCTCGGCGAGCAGTCGGGCCCGGCCGCGGGTGGAGTGCCGTTCCTCGCCGGTGGCCATGTAGCTGGGGCACATCACGCCGCTGGAGGTGTCCACGCACTTGGCGACGCCGACGCAGCGGTGCACGGCCTTCAGCAGGCTGCCGCCGTCCTCGGCCAGCGGCAGGGTGACCGGCAGGTCGCGGCCGGGGAAGCGCAGGTCGGCGTCGAGCGGGCGCGGGTCGACGAGCACCCCGGGGTTGAGCAGGTTGTCCGGGTCCCAGACGCCCTTGAAACGGCGGAACAGGTCGATGACCTCCGGCGGGTACATCCGCGGCAGCAGCTCGGCCCGGGCCTGTCCGTCGCCGTGCTCGCCGGAGAGCGAGCCGCCGTAGGAGACGCACAGGTCGGCGGCGTCCGTCAGGAAGGCCCGGAACTCGGGTAGCCGGGCCGGGTCGGTGAGCGGGAAGTCCAGCCGCAGGTGCACGCAGCCCTCGCCGAAGTGCCCGTACGGGACGCCGCGCAGCCGGTGCCGGGCGAGCAGCGCCCGCAGCGCGCGCAGGTAGTCGCCGAGGTGTTCGACGGGGACGGCGGAGTCCTCCCAGCCCGGCCAGGCCTCGCCGCCGCCCGGGAGGCGGGTGACGATGCCCGCCCCGGCCTCGCGGACGGCCCAGAGCTGCCGCTGCTCGGCGGGGTCGGTGACCACCGCGGCGGTGGCGCCCGCGGTGCGCCGGACGGCGTCCGCGAGGGCGCGGGCCGCGTCCAGGGCGACGGCCGGGGTGTCGCCGCCGGTCTCGAGGAAGAGCCAGCAGGTGCCCTCGGGCAGCCGGTCGAGCGCGGGCGGGCGGCGGCCGGCCGCGATCAGGGCGGCGATCAGGTCGGCGGACATCCCCTCGACGGTGAGCGGGCGCAGCGGCAGCAGGGCCGGGACGGCGTCGGCGGCGGCGGTCTCGTCGGGGTGGCCGGCGACCACCAGGGCGCGGGCCGGCGGGTCGGGCACCAGGCGGACGGTGGCGCCGAGCAGCACGGCGCAGCTGCCCAGGGTGCCGGTGAGGGCGCGGGCCAGGTCGTAGCCGTGCTCGGGCAGCAGCGCGTCGAGCGGGTAGCCGGAGCCGCGGCGGGGGAGGGCGGGCAGAGCCTGCCGCAGGACGGCCAGGTGGTCGCCGGCGAGGTCCTGCAGGCCGCGGTGCAGTTCGCCCTCGCGGCCGGGGCGGTCGCGCAGCCGGGTGCGGGCGGCGGCGTCCAGCGGCCCGGCCGCGGTGAGCTCGGTGCCGTCGGCGAGCAGCACGTCGAGCGCCTGCACGTTGTCCGAGGTGCGACCCCAGGCCACCGAGTGCGAGCCGCAGGCGTTGTTGCCGATCATGCCGCCGAGGGTGCAGCGGCTGTGCGTCGACGGGTCCGGGCCGAAGCGCAGGCCGTACGGGCGGGCGGCCCGCTGCAGGTCGTCCAGGACGGTGCCGGGCTCGACCCGGGCGGTGCGGGTGTCCGGGTCGACGGAGAGCACCCGGCCGAGCCGGCGCCGGAAGTCCAGTACGACGGCGCCGGGGCCGATGGCCTGGCCGCCGATGCTGGTGCCGGAGCCGCGCGGCACGATCGGGACGCCGAACTCGCGGCAGAGCGCGACCGCGGCCCGGACGTCGTCGAGGTCGGCGGGCTTCACCACGCCGCGCGGGACGTGCCGGTAGTTGGAGGCGTCGTGGCCGTAGACGGCGCGTTCGGCGGTGTCGAACCGCACGTCGCCGCGCAGGGCGGTGGTCAGGGCGCGTTCCAGTCCGGTGGCCATGGGCCGATCATCGCACCGGGCGGGTCGGGCGGCGCCGACCCCGGCCGCGGGGTGACGGGGCGTCATCCGGCAGACTCACCCGACATGACCGGTGATCACATGACCCCGTACCTCGCCCGGCTGCCGATCGGCGAGGAGATCCCGTTCCCGTCCGAGGGCATGCCCGGCTGGGACATCTTCCCGTTCGAGGGCGACATCAAGGTCAGGGAGCTGAAGGCCCCCGAGCTGCCCGAGCCGCCCCGGGACGGCGACGGCGGGCCCGCGGACTGCAGCCAGTGCGCCCGTCCGGACGAGGACTTCCTGTGGACGGACGAGCACTGGCGGCTCTCCGCGCCGGACGAGCCGGCGGCCGTCCCGGCGGTGGTGCTGCTCCAGCCGCGCGAGCACCACGACCTCGCCGACCTGCCGCCGGCACGGGCCGCGGAGCTCGGGCCGATGCTGCAGCGGGTCGAGCGGGCCCTGCTGTCGCTCGGCGGGATCTCCCGGGTGCACCACAACAAGTGGGGCGACGGCGCCGCCCACCTGCACTTCTGGCTGCTCGCCCGGCCCGCCGGGATGATGCAGTTGCGGGGCAGCTGCCTGCCGGTCTGGGACGACCTGCTGCCGAAGGTGCCCGCCGACGAGTGGCGGGAGACCGGCCGCCGGATCGCCGCGGCGATGGCGGCCGACGGCGGCACCGCGCACGGCTGAGACCCGGTCGGCCGCACCAGCCGTCAGCGGCGGCCGGTCACCGCACCGCGGGCGATGTGGGAGAGCTTGGCGACCTCGAAGGCGGCGTACGCCCCGCTCGACAGCAGCGAGAACTTCACGCCCTCGCGGCCGTCCGGCCGCCGGTAGCCCTCCGGCTGGTAGCCGCGGTAGTGCTCGGAGGCCCGCTGGAAGAACTGCGGCCGCTCGGAGCGGTCCACGCAGCCCGCGAGGTCGAAGACGAAGAGGTAGTGCCGGACCATCCGGGTGAACAGTTGCGGCCACAGCGCGGCGGCGTCCGGCGAGGCGGAGAGGATCTCGAAGCTGCGGGCGTACTGCTCGAACAGGTCGAAGTGGCCGGCGCCGGGCGAGCCCACCGGGTTCAGGGTGTGCCGACGGCGGATGGTGACGCACTCGCGCGGCAGGACGGCGATCCGGCGGGCGGCCAGCATCGCGGCGTGCACCACCGGGATCTCGTCGTAGTGGCCGTCCGGGAAGTCGGGAACGGTGCCGCGGCGCAGCAGGCGGTCCCAGATCAGCGGCGGGGTGCCGAGCAGGGCGGGCCGCTCGGCGGGCGTCGCGACCTCGGGCCCGGCGTCGGCGAGCACCCGGGCGGCGCCACCTGGCCACACCTTGTCGCGGTAGACCCGGTTGTGGCCGAACTGGAGGACGTCGACCTCGCCGGTCTCCTCCAGCCGCTCGGCGAGCGCGGCGAAGGCGTCCTCGTCGAGCAGGTGGTCGCTGTCGAGGAACAGCAGGTAGTCGCCGCGCGCGCGGGCGGCACCGGCGTTTCGGGCGCGGCCGATCCCGACCGCCGCGTTCAGCCGCAGCACGCTGACCCGGGGGTCGCGCATGCCGTAGGCGTCGGCGATGCGCTCGGGGCAGTCCGGCGAGGTGTCGACGACGAGGACGATCTCGAAGTCGCGGAACGACTGGGCGAGCAGTGCGTCGAGGCACTCCTTCAGCTGGCCGTTCCGATCGTGGGCGGGGAGCACGACGGAGATGAGGGTAGCCATGGCGGGGAGGCTAAAGACGTCTACAGGCCCCCGCAATGTCCCTAAGCGGATCCAATCGCTCCAAATGCGGTCAGAATCGATCGATCGCACCCGATATCTTCACGCCTACGACACGGTAGGTCGACGATCGGTCACCGCTGGTCGCAGGAAGTGCCGCGTCCGGTGACGAACGTCGCCGGAACGTCCGAGGGCGCGCGGATCGCTCCGCGCGCCCTCGGGACTCGGTCCGACCGGTCCGATCAGTACCAGTGGTGCGCCTGCCAGAAGGCCCAGGCACCGCACGGGCTGCCGTACCGGCTGTTCATGTAGTTGAGGCCCCACTTGATCTGGGTGGCGGCGCTGTCGCGCCAGTCCGCACCGGCCGAGGCCAGCTTCGAGGCCGGCAGGGCCTGCACCAGGCCGTAGGCGCCGGAGGACTTGTTGACCGCGTGGACGTTCCAGCTGCTCTCGTGGAACACGATGTTGCTGAAGCAGCCCAGCTGGTTGGCCGGCACGAGCTGGGCGGCGATCTGCTGCGGAGTGCCGGTCGGGGCGGCCTTCAGAGCCTTGCGCTGCTGCGAGCGGGAGGCGGCCTGGGCCTTCGCCTTGGCGTCGGCCGCGGCCTTCGCGTCCGCGGCGGCCCTGGCATCGGCGGCAGACTTCGCATCGGCGGCGGCCTTCGCGTCCGCGGCGGACTTCGCGTCGGCCGCGGCCTTGGCGTCGGCGGCGGCCTTGGCGTCGGCGTCCGCCTTGGCCTGGGCGTCGGCCTGGGCCTGCGCCTGGGCCTGCGGGGCGGCCGGCTGGGCGGCGACGGGGGCCGCGGTGGCGGCGGCCGGGGCGGCGGCGACGGCGGTGGAGGTGTCCTGCGGCAGGGCCAGCGCCAGGATCGCCGTGCCGGCCACGGTCAGCGTGCCCACGCTTGCGAAGAAGGCGTGCGGGCGGTGCGTCAGCGACAGGTTCTTGGGGAGCGGGAGCTGCATGGAGGGGGACAACCTCTTCCATCGGTCGGGGGCCGATTCCGGGCACACGGGTATCGCGAAGCGTGTTCGTGAGGAACAGGCCCGCAGAGCCGTGCGGACGGCCTGGGCGCCCCGGTCGGTGGACCGGAGCGGGCGGGGTGCGCGGCGGAATCGGGCCGCGCTGCCTTGCGACCGGGACATTCTTGGCAGACCCGCCGAAGGGCGGCAACGAGCTCGGAAACTATGCCGGGTCGTAGACGGGCGGGAGCGCCCGGCCCTCCTGCGGGCGCTCCCGGGCCGCTTAAACGGCCCTTACCGCCGGCCGCCCGACCGGCCGGGCCACGGTGGCTGACCAGCGGTTTACCCGCTCCGCGCGACCGGCGGCCGGCGGCACCCCGGGACGGCCGACAGCCCGGGCGCGCCGCGACGACTATCGGCGGCCGTAGCAGCCCGGGGCCGTGTGCCGGGCTTCACAGCCTCCGGCCGCCGGGATCGACACCGTGTCACCGGCGGATCACCCACGGGTGCCCGACCCGGGCGGCGACGGAGGTCACAGCCGTCCCGCGCCCGCGTGCCGGCCGACCAGGGCGGGCAGCGCGGCCGCCGGGGTGACCCGGGTGCGCAGCACGGGCATCCAGCCGGCGTCGCCGCCGAGCGGGGCGGCGGGGTTCGCCGCGTCGAAGGCGCCCACCAGGTCGGCCGGGCGCCCGTCGACCAGATTGTCCCGGGCGGTCAGCCCGGTACCGCCCCGGTTGTAGAGGACCGCGGCGGTCGGCACGCCCTCCGGCAGCCGGATGTAGTTGTGCTCCGCCACGATCCGTCCCGACACGTGAGCGGCGTCGGCGGCGGCGCCACCGGTGGTGGCCGAGCCCCAGCCGTCCGAGGCGGGCAGCACCGCACGGCCGAGGCTCTGTGCGCGGCGGTCGGGGACCGGCCGCCCGGAGGCCGCCGCAGGGGCCGCGAGCGCGCCGCGAGCGCCAGGGAGCAGAGCACGGGAGCGGCGGTGCGGAGGGAGCGGGGAAGGCGCATGGACAGTCCCCCACCCCGCGGCCGGGGCCGCCCCGGCGGCCCGGATACTGTCCGCATGATGATCGCGCTCGTCCTGCTGGTGGCCGTCGCCCTGCTCACCCTCGTCCACTGGTACGTCTGGCGGCGGACAGTGCGCGACGTCGCGGCCCCCGGCAGTGCCTGGCGCCGGATCGGGACCGGACTCCTCGTCCTCCTCCCGCTGCTCTCCCTCGGCGCGCTGATCGGCGGAAGGGCCCTGCCGCTCGCCGTCGAGCGCTGGCTCGCCTGGCCGGGCTACCTCTGGCTCGCCGTCCTGCTGTACCTGGTGCTCGCCCTGCTGGTGGGGGAGGCCGTCCGGCCGGTGCTGCTGCGCCTCGGCCGCCCGAAGCCCGCCGCCCGGCCGCAGCCCGTGGCGGTGGCCCCCGGTGCCCCGGCCGCCGCCGAGCGGGACCCGGCCCCGCCTGCCGTCGAACGGGACCCGTCCACCGCCCGGACCGGGCCGGCCGACCCGTCGCGCCGACTGCTGGTCGCCCGCGGCGTGGCCGTCGCCGCCGGGGCCACCGCCGCCGCGGTCGTCGGCAACGGCGCGTACGGCGTCCTCCGCGGGCCGCGGCTCAAGCAGGTCACCGTCCCGCTCGCCAAGCTGCCCCGGCAGGCGCACGGCTACCGGATCGCCGTGGTCAGCGACATCCACCTCGGGCCGATCCTGGGCCGCGCCCACACCCAGCGCATCGTCGACACCATCAACAGCACCCAGCCCGACCTGATCACCATCGTCGGCGATCTGGTCGACGGCACCGTGCCCGAGCTCGGCGCCGCCGCCGAACCGCTCGCCCGGCTGCGCGCCCGCGACGGCGCGTACTTCGTCACCGGCAACCACGAGTACTTCTCCGGTGCCGCCCCCTGGGTGGAGTTCGTCCGCGAGCTCGGCGTGCACCCGCTGGAGAACGCCCGTACCGAGCTCGCCCACTTCGACCTGGCCGGCGTCAACGACATCGCCGGCACCGCCGAGGGCCAGGGCCCCGACTACGACCGCGCCCTCGGCGACCGGGACGCCCGCCGCGCCGCCGTCCTGATGGCCCATCAGCCGGTCGCCGTGCACGAGGCCGTCCGCCGCGGCGTCGACCTCCAGCTCTCCGGCCACACCCACGGCGGCCAGCTCTGGCCGGGCAACTACCTCGCCGCACTGGCCAATCCGACCGTCGCCGGCCTGGAGCGCTACGGCGACACCCAGCTGTACGTCACCCGCGGCGCCGGCGCCTGGGGCCCGCCCGTCCGGGTCGGCGCACCCTCCGACATCACGATCGTCACCCTCGCCTCCCGCCAGGCCTGACGAACTGTCCGTCCGTTCCGTCCCGCATGTCGGAATCATTCGTCCCACGTCGTGAGCGTCCGTAGGGTTCCCGGTATGACCGGGAACCCACGCCGCCGATGGCTGATGCTCGCGATCGGGACGGGCGGCCAGACCGCCATGACCACGGCCCTCTACGGCCTGCCGTCCCTCCTGCCCGCCTTCCAGCGCGAGTTCGGCCTCTCCCTCGCCGGGGCCGGCGCGCTCGTCTCCGGTCCGATCCTCGGCATCCTGCTCGCCATGGTCGGCTGGGGCACCGTCGCCGACCGCCGCGGCGAACGGTTCGCCCTCGCCGCCGGACTGCTCCCGGCGGCCGCCGTCCTCGCGGCCGCCGCCGCCGTCCACAGCGTCGCCGCCCTCGCCGTGCTCCTCGTCCTCGCGGGGGCGTGCGGGGCCTCGGTGAACGCCGCCTCCGGCCGTCTGGTCATCGGCTGGTTCCCGCCGCACCGGCGCGGCATCGCCATGGGCGTCCGGCAGGCCTCCCAGCCGCTCGGCGTCGGACTCGCCGCAGCCGTCCTCCCACCGCTCGCCGAACACGCCGGCCTGCCCGCCGCCCTCGGCTGCTGCGCCGTGCTCTGCGCACTGGCCGGCGGCGCCGTCCTGCCGCTGGCCGCCGACCCGCCCCGGCCTGCCGGTGCAGTCCCGACCCGCTGGCCCGGCCCGTACCGCGGCGGCCGGCTGTGGCGGCTGCACGGCGCGGCCGCCCTGCTGTGCGTCCCGCAGTTCGTGGTGGCCGGATTCGCGCTGGTCTACCTGACCGCCGGACGCGGCTGGCCGGCCGCGACGGCCGGCACCGTCCTCGCGGCCGCCAACCTGGGCGGCGCCGGGGTGCGGCTGCTGGCCGGCTGGTGGTCGGACCGGGTCGGCAGCCGGATCCGCCCGATGCGGCTGCTCGCGCTCGCCGCCGCCGTGGACCTCCTGCTGCTCGCCGTCGGCGCCCTGGCGGCACCGCCGCTCGCGGTCGCCGCCCTGCTGCTGGCCACCGGTCTGACCGTCTCGACCAACGGGCTGCACAACACCGCCGTCGCCGAGCACGCCGGTCCGGGCTGGGCGGGCCGGGCCCTCGGTGTGCACGGCCTCGGCCAGCACGCCGCGATCGTCCTGGTACCGCCGCTCACCGGCGCCCTGATCACCGCCCACGGCTTCGCCCCCGCCTTCGGCCTGGCCGCCGCCTTCCCGCTCGCCGCAGCCGCCGCCCTCCCCGGCGAGCCGCCGCCGTACCCCGAACCCGCCCCGACCTCCGCCCCCGCCCCGGAACGGACGCGCCACGGCGCCGCCTGACGGACACCCGGGGGACGGCGCCCGCACGCGGCGGGCCCACCGACGGGCCCACCGACGGGCGTGGCGGCGGCCGCGGTCGCATGCCGGCGGCCGCGATCCGGGCCGACCGAGACCGGGCGGCCAGGGGCGGACGGTTCGGCGGGGGCCGAAGGGTCGGCGGTCCAGAATGGGCGGGTGGACACCGAACGAACACGGACGGCGGGCCGCGACCTGGCGGCCGTGGCGGGGCTGCTGGCGGACGGCACGCGGGCGGCCTTCTGCCTGGCCCTGCTGGACGGGCGGGCGTGGACGGCGACGGAGCTGGCCCACCACGCCGGGGTCGCCGCCCCCACCGCGACCGAACACCTCAACCGGCTGGTGCGCGGCGGCCTGCTCGCCGAGGAGCGGCAGGGCCGGCACCGCTACGTCCGGCTGGCCGACCCGCAGGTGGCCGAGCTGGTGGAGCAGCTCGCCGCCCTGGTGCCCGGCCGCCCCGAACGGCCCGCCTCGCTCTCGGCGCACGGCCGCGGGCGGGCCCTCGCCCACGCCCGCACCTGCTACGACCACCTCGCCGGGGCGGTCGGGGTGGCCATCACGGACGCGATGACCGCGCGCGGGCTGCTGGACTGGGCGCACGGGCTGCGCCTGACCGCCGAGGGCGAGGCCTGGCTGGGTGCGGCCGGAGTGACCGTCCCGGCGGGCACCCGCCGGCCCGCGGTGCGGCCCTGCCTGGACTGGACCGAGCGTCGGCCGCACCTGGCCGGGGCGGTCGGCGCGGCCCTGTGCGGGCACGCCTTCGCCGAGGGGTGGATCACCCGGATCGGCACACCCGCGCGGTGGCCGTGACCCCGGCGGGCCGCCGCGCCCTGCACGACGGGCTGGGCCTGCCGGACGGTCTCCTGCTACCGGCCTGACGGCCCCCGGCACCGGCCCGACAGCCCGCATCCTCAGCCCAGCCGCCACACCGGCCGCTCCTCGCCGGACGGCGGCCCCGCCCTCGGGCCGTCCCTCAGCAGGGCCAGGTAGTCGGAGCGCGGCATCGGCAGCGCTCCGAGGCTGCGGATGTGCGGGCTGTCCCACTGGACGTCCAGCAGGATCCCGCCGGCCTCGCCGAAGCGCTGTGCGAGGTCGACCACGGCCACCCGCGCGGCGTCGGGCCGTAAGCCGACCATGGAGTCCAGGCTGAGCACCGGCCCGACCCGGACGCCGAACGCGCCGCCGACCAGCTCGCCGTTCTCCCACACCTCGGTGCTGTGCGCCCGGCCGCGGTCGTGCAGTGCCCGCAGCGCGGTCCGCAGCTCGGCGGTGAGCCAGGCAGGGCTGCGGCCCTCGGCGCAGCGGTCGACGACCTCGCCGAAGGCCTTGTCGGTGGTGGTGGTCCAGTCGTTCCGGTTGCGGAGCCGGCGGGAGAGCCGGCTGCCCAGCCGGGCGCCGCCGACCGGGACGACGGGCCTCGGGTCGGGGGACCACCAGGCGACGCCGAAGTCCTCCTCGCGGGCGCCGCCGGGAGCGGCGATGACGCCCTCGGCGACCTCCTCCTCGTACCGGGCCTCGTTCATCCACAGGCTGTACTCGTCCTGCGCGGGCATCGGGAAGACGCCGGCCCGGTAGCCGGCGAGCAGCGAGTCCGGCCCGAGGTCGGCGCAGAACGCCGCGGGGGCGTCGGCGGGCGAGCGGCCGAGGTCGAGTGCGGCCCACCACTGGGCGGTAGTGGTCACGCGACGTGCTCCAACTGTCCGCTCGCCTCCAGGCGGTCGAGGTAGAAGTCGAGGAGTTCGGCGTCCACCGGCGGCAGCGCGATCCCGGCACGGGCCAGCGCCCGGTCGGCGCCGGTGCGGGTGAACTCCGGGAAGGTGGGACGGAAGTACATCTCGCTGATGGTCATGTCGGTGCCCTCCGCGCGGTCGACGAAGAGCGGCACGAACGCGGTGATCGGATGGGTCGGGTTGGCGGTGGCGAAGCCGATCAGACGGCGTACCCACTCCCGGTACGGGAGGTGCTCGACCGGGCGGCCACGGGAGCGGATGCGCTCGGCGAGGTCGGTGAGCGTGGCCGGGTCCGGGTTGGTGAGGTGCAGCACCTGGCCCTCGGCGGCCTCGCGGGTGGAGACGAGCGCGAGGGCGCGGGTGAAGACGTCGGCGGGCACGAAGTCGAGCGGCAGGTCGACGTCGGGGCTGGTGCCGCTGTCCCACAGGTAGCGGATGATCGCGGAGAGTTCGGTGCCGGGGTTGATGACGCCGTGCCGCAGGTCGCCGGTGACGTCGTTGACCCGGTGGACGGTCACCGGGAGCCCCGCGGCCGCGGCGTGGTGCAGCAGCGCCTCCGCGACCCACTTGCTCTCGACGTACCCGACCGAGAGCCGGTCGGCGTGGGCGAGCGGGCTCTGCTCGGTGACCTGCCGGGTGCCCGCCGGGCCGTAGCCGGCCAGGACGGCCATGCTGGACAGGTAGTGCACCGGGACGGCCCGGGAGTGCCCGGCGAGCCGGATGATCTCGCGGGTGCCGGCCACGTTCGCCGCCCGCAGCTGGTGGTACGGGTAGAGGAAGTTCACCTGCCCGCCGAGGTGGTGGATCAGGTCGACGGTGCCGGCGAGCTGCTCGAAGCGCCGCCGGCCGAGGCCGAGCAGCGGCTCGGAGAGGTCGCCGACCACCGGCACCACCCGGTCCGAGTGCAGGTCGCGCAGCAGGTACCGCTGGTGCGCGGCGCGCAGCCGCTCCAGGCCGTGCTCCGGGTCGGGGGCGCGGACCAGACAGTGCACCCGGGCGTCGGTGGTCTCCAGCAGCGCGCGCAGCAGGTGGGTGCCGCAGAAGCCGGTGGCGCCGGTCAGCAGGATGTCGGTGGGCTGGCGCCAGCGGGGGGCGGTGCGCTGCGGGTCGCGGTGCACGGGCACGCCGAGTTCGGCCTCGGCGGCGAAGTCGATCCGCTGACCGTGTTCGGCGGGCAGGGCCCGGCTGGCGTCCCGGGCGACGGCGGAGAACGCGCCGAGGGTCGGGTTCCTCAGCAGGGCGCGGGTGAGGGTGCGGATCCGGTCCACGCCGATGCCGAACATGATCCGGGCGCGGGCGAGCATCTCCATCGCCAGCAGGGAGTTGCCGCCGAGCTCGAAGAAGTCGTCCTCGGGTCCGACGTGTTCGACGTCGAGGATCTGCGCCCAGAGGTAGGCGAGGCCGGCCTGCACCGTGGTGCCGGGCCCGCCGCCGGTGTGGCCGGGGGTCTTGCGGCCGCGCGTCAGCCCGGTCCGGTCGATCTTGCCGCTCGGGGTGACGGGCATCTGCTCGACCGGGACGAAGGCGCCGGGCACCAGGTGGTCGGGCAGCCGCGTGGCCAGGTACTGCCGCAGGTCCTCGGGCTGCCCGCTGCGGGCGGTGTAGTACGCGGTGAGCGCCCGGCCGCCGGCCGTGTCGCCGGCGACCACCCGGACCTCGCCGACCTCCGGGTGCTCGCCCAGGACGGCCTCGATCTCGCCGGGGTCGACCCGGTAGCCGCGGATCTTCACCTGGTCGTCGGCCCGGCCGATCAGCTCCAGGGTGCCGTCCGGCCGCCACCGCCCGGTGTCGCCGGTGCGGTACATCCGCCCGCCGGGGGTACCCGCATACGGTTCGGGTAGAAACCTTTCCGCCGTCAGATCCGGTCGCTTCCAGTAACCGCGGGCGAGCCCCGGACCGCCGATGTACACCTCGCCCTTCTCGCCGGGCGGCACCGGGCGCAGGTGGGTGTCCAGCACGTGCACGAAGGTGCCGAGCAGCGGCCGCCCCACCGGGACGGGCGCGTTGGCGGGCTGGGCCAGCAGCTCGGGGCGTATCTCGCACAGGGTCGAGGTGATGCCCGTCTCGGTGAGACCGTACGCGTTGAGCAACCGGGTGCCGGGCAGCCGGCGCAGCGTCTCGCGGCAGTCCTCGGCCGGCACGGTGTCACCGCCGACTATCAGCAGCCGCAGCGAGTGCGCCGCCGGACCGTGCTCGGGCAGCACCGCCAGCAGCCGGTGCCAGTACGTGGGCGTCAGATCCGCCACCGTGATGCCCAGTTCGGGCAGTCGGTGGGCCAGCTCGATGGGCGCCCACGGGTGCCGGCCGCCGAGCACCAGCGTCGCCCCGTTCAGCAGCGGGGTGAATATCTGCTCCAGCGAGGTGTCGAAGCCCAGCGCACCCAACTGGAGCACCCGGTCGGCCGGTGACAGAGCGTAGGCCTCGGCGATCCGCGACAGCGTGAACACCATGGTGCGGTGGCTGACCGGAACGCCCTTCGGCTCCCCGGTGGTGCCGGAGGTGTAGATGAGGTAGGCGAGATCGTCCGGGTCGGTGAGGTCGGTCGGCGGTGTCGCGATCGGCGGCCCGGCCGTCCGGTACGCCTCCACCAGCACCGCCCCGGGGAAGAGCCCGGCGTGGTCACGCGACGTCACCACCGGCCCGCCGCCGGAGTCGGCGGCCAGTGCGGCCAGCCGGCGGTCGGGGTGGGACGGATCCAGCGGCAGGAACGCGCCGCCCGCCTTGAGCGCCGCGAGCAGGGCCACCACCATGTCGCCGCTGCGCTCCAGACACACCGGCACGACCGCGTCCGGGCCGACGCCGAGCGCCCGCAGCTCCTCGGCCAGCCGGTCGCTGCGGCCGTCCAGTTCGGCGTAGGTGAGCGGTCCGTCGTCGCAGAGCACCGCGAGCGCGCCGGGACGGCTGGCGGCCTGCTCGCGGAAGAGCGCGTGCACCGTGCGCCCGGGGCCGGCCGGCCCGGCCGGTCTCAGGTCCTGCCAGCGGGCCCGGACCTCGCGACGGCATTCCTCGCGATCGGCCGGTCCGAATACGCTCCGCCATCCCTCGGGTACCGGGAGTTCGTTCGTCCAAATCGCATACTGTCCATCTTCGTTCGTCAGGACGAGATGGGGCCCGAAATGGGGGGATTGCACGTGATTCGACTGCTCCACCGGCGACGACCTCGACAGACGGCGGATGGATTACCGGGATATATCGGGGAGTGCAGGGCAGGTGCCCTGTACGGCCGCGGCCTCCGCCGCCCGCCACGGACCGCCCCCGATAATCTCGACTATAGGCACCCGTGCCTCGCTATGTATGATTGGGAGCGCCCCAATTCTTGAGCGGTTCGGCTCACCACCTCCGAAGGAGGTAGCTGGGTTGACACGTCGACGACAGCGGCTGACGGTCTGTTATATCGGCTGGATGGTCCTGCTGACGGTGGTGTACTACCGATTTCCCGCCGACCGCATCATCTGGTGGACGGGTATCGGGCTGAGCAGTTTCGCCGCCATCGTGATCGGAGTCCACCTCAACCGGCCCGCCCACGCCAGCGCGTGGTACCTGCTGGCGGTGGCGAACCTCAGCTTCACCATCGGCGAGGTCGTGCAGGTCGTCCAGACCAACTACCTGCACCAGACGGCCTTTCCCTCCTTGGCGGACGCCTTCTACCTCGCCGAGTTCGTGCTGTACGCGGCCGGCGTCTGGGGATTCATCCGATGGCGCACCGCCCACCAGGACCGCGGCTCGCTGATCGACGCCCTGACCCTGACGGTCGGCCTCGCCCTGCTGAGCTGGATGTACCTGGTCGTCCCGTACGCCAGGAACCCGGAACTCACCTGGTTCCAGAAGGCCGTCTCGATCGCCTACCCGCTCGGCGACGTCCTCGTCCTCGCCATGCTGATGCGGCTGCTGGCCCCGCGCGGCGGCAAGAGCCCCGCGGTGCTGCTGCTGACCGTCGGCACCGTCGGCCTGCTGGTCTCCGACGTCCTCTACGGCCTGATCCAGCTGCACGGGGTGTGGCGGATCGGCACCCCCGTCGAACTCGGCTGGGCGGCGCTCTACACCGCCTGGGGTGCGGCCGCGCTGCACCCCTCGATGGTGGAACTCACCAGACCCATCCCCACCCAGCCGCCGGACATCAGCCGCGGCCGGATCGCCCTGCTCGCCGTCGCCTCGCTGATCGCCCCGACCATGCTCGTCCTGGAGGTGACCCAGGGCGACGCCGGGAACGCGGCCGTCATCGGCGGGTTCTCCGCGGTGCTGTTCCTGCTGGTGCTCTCCCGTCTCGCCGGGGTCGTCCTCAACCACCGGCACGCCGTCGAGCGCGAGCGGGTGCTGCGGATGGCCGGCGCCTCGCTCGGCGGGGCCGTCACCGTCGCCCAGGTCGCCGATGCCGTCCGCGCCGCCGCCTCCGCGCTCGTCCCCGCCGAGCCGGCGCACGTGGCCATGCTCGCGGTCGGCGACGAGGGCGCCCTGCGTGCCGACGGGGACGGCCCGATCGAGGTCGAGCCCGTCCGCGAGAGCCGCCTGGTACCGGTCTCCACCCTCGACAAGGGGCTCGCCTTCCGCCTGGAGGGCGCCCCCAGCGCGCTCATCTGCCCGCTCGTCCTGGAGAAGCGCCCCTCGGGCGACCCGCTGATCGGCGCCCTCGTCGTCGGCGGCACGGAGCACCGGCTCACGGCTTTATGGGGCACCCTGGACATCCTCGCCGCCCAGGCCGCCCTCGCGGTCGAGCGGGTGATGCTCAACGAGGAGATCACGCGCCGCAACAGCGAGCTGTACTTCCGCACGCTGGTGCAGAGCGCCTCCGACGTGATCCTCATCCTGCGCGCGGACGACACCATCCGGTACTCCAGCTCCTCGGCGGACCGCGTCCTCGGCTACCCCTCGCTCGACGGCCAGGCCCTCACCGACCTGGTACCGCCGGAGGACAGTCGTGCCGTCAACCAGGCCCTGCTGCGCATGCGCACCCGCGAGCAGGCCGAGCAGCGCGAGCACTGGCGGCTGCTGCGCAACGACCGCACCGTGATCGAGGCCGAGGTCCGCTGGAACGACCTGCGCGACGACCCCACGGTCGGCGGCCTGGTGCTCACCCTGCGCGACGTCACCGACCAGCGGCAGATGGAGCGCGAACTCACCCACCGTGCGTTCCACGACTCGCTGACCGGCCTGGCCAACCGGGTCCTCTTCCAGGACCGGGTCGGCCACGCGCTGTCCCGCAGCGGCCGGCGCGGCACCGTCACCGGCGTGCTCTTCATCGACCTCGACGACTTCAAGGTGGTCAACGACACCCAGGGCCACGCGGTCGGCGACGAACTCCTGGTCGCCGTCTCGCTGCGGATCTCCACCGCGCTGCGCACCTCCGACACGGCGGCCCGGCTCGGCGGTGACGAGTTCGCCGTGCTGGTCGAGGACGCCATCTCGCCGGCCGACGTCGGGGCGACCGCCTCGGCGGTGCTGGCCGTCTTCGAGGAGCCGTTCAGGCTGAGCTCCGGCGCCGTCCGGGTGGCCGCCAGCGTCGGCGTCGCCACCACCGAGGACAGCGACGACGGCGCCGAGCTGCTCACCCACGCCGACCTGGCGCTGTACTCGGCCAAGGCGGCCGGCAAGCGGCAGTGGTGCCACTACCGGCCGGCGCTGCAGGCCGGCCTGGTCGAGCGGCACGAGCTCAACGAGAGCCTGGACGAGGCGATCGCGGAGTCCGCCTTCGCGCTGTACTACCAGCCGATCGTCGACCTCACCTCGGGCGGCCTGGTGGGCTTCGAGGCGCTGGTGCGCTGGCCGCACGCGCGGCGCGGCATGGTGCTGCCGGAGGAGTTCATCTCGCTCGCCGAAGAGAGCGGCCAGATCGTGCCGCTCGGCGCCTGGGTGCTGGAGCGGGCGGTCTCCGAGGCGGCCCAGTGGCAGCGGCTGACGAAGGCCGAGCGGGCGGTCGGCGGGCGCGGCCCGCTGCGGGTGAGCGTCAACGTCTCCGGCCGCCAGTTCCGCGACGCGGGATTCGTGGACACCGTCCGCCGGGCGCTCGACCAGAGCGGCATCGAGCCGTCCACGCTGGTGCTGGAGCTCACCGAGACGGTGCTGATGCGCCGCGACGAGCGGGTCCGCACCGACATGCAGATGCTGGGCGACCTCGGGGTGCAGATCGCCATCGACGACTTCGGCACCGGCTACTCCTCGCTGAGCTACCTGCGGGAGTTCCCGATCTCCATCCTGAAGATCGACAAGTCCTTCATCGACGGGCTCGGCCACTCCCAGCAGCAGTACGCGCTGGTCGAGGGCATCGCGCGGATCGCCGACACGCTCGGTGTGCAGGTCATCGCGGAGGGGATCGAGAACACCGTCCAGCGCGACCTGCTGGCCGCGATGGGCTGCCCGCTCGGCCAGGGCTACCTGTTCGCCCGGCCGCTCACCTCGGACCAGGCGGGCCGGCTGGTGCAGGACGACGCGCGGCCGGCCGGGCTGCACATCGGCGGGCGCGGCTGAGGCGGCCGGTGCCGGGGCGGCCTCGCCGCCCTCACCGGCCGACCCGGTGCGACCGGCCGCGAAGTGATCAACCGGCGACCCGGTTCGATCATCTGGCGGTCCATCAAGTTACCATCAGGTAGATTGTTGGTGATCTGCCAAAGGACCCTCTCCGTGCCCGACCGCCGACCGCGCCGCAACGGCCGCGTCACCCGCCCCCTGCTCGTCCTCGCCGCCGTCCTCGGCGTGCTCCCCGCCGCCGCACCGGCCTACGCCGCACCGCCCGCGACCCCGCACCTCGACGTCGTCGAACAGACCCTGCGCGAGGTCTCGCCGAGCCTGGACGGCACGGTCTGGCAGCGCAGCGACGGCAACCGCTTCGACGGCGTGCTGCAGACACCCGGCTGCTGGGGCGACCCGGCCTGCGGTACCCGCACCGGCAGCGAGCAGCTGCTCGCCCGCACCACCGCCGCCGTCGCCGCCGCCACCCGCACGGTCGACGTCTCCTCGCTGGCGCCCTTCCCGAACGGCGGCTTCGAGGACGCCCTGGTCGCCGGCCTCAAGCAGGCCACCGCCGACGGGCGGCACCTCACCGTGCGCATCCTGGTCGGCGCGGCCCCCGTCTACCACCTGAACGTGCGGCCCGCGGCCTACCGCGACGAGCTGATCTCGAAGCTCGGCCCGGCCGCCGCGAACGTCACCCTCACCGTCGCCTCCGCCACCACCTCCCGCACCGGCCTGTCCTGGAACCACTCCAAGATCCTGGTCGTGGACGGCGCCACCGCGATCGTCGGAGGCATCAACGGGTGGAAGGACGACTACCTGGACACCGCCCACCCGGTCACCGACGCCGACGTCGAGATCACCGGGCCCGCGGCCGGCACCGCCGCCCGCTACCTCGACACCCTCTGGTCCTGGACCTGCGACAACACCGGCGGCCTCAGCCAGAACGTCTGGTTCGCCGCCTCCGCCGGAGCCGGCTGCCTGCGCACCCTGGACACCCCCGCCGCCCCGCAGGCCGGCGGCGTCCCGGTGATCGCCGTCGGCGGCCTCGGCGTCGGGGTGCGCACCGCCGACCCGGCGTCCGGCTACCGTCCGCAGCTGCCGGGGGCCTCCGCCACCCGGTGCGGCATCGGCCTGCCCGACCACACCAACAACGACCGCGACTACGAGACGGTCAACCCCGAGGAGAACGCGCTGCGCGCCCTGGTCGCCAGCGCCACCGACCACGTCGAGATCTCCCAGCAGGACCTCAACGCCACCTGCCCGCCGCTGCCCCGCTACGACCAGCGGCTGTACGACGTGCTGGCCGCCAAGCTGGCCGCCGGCGTCAAGGTGCGGATCGTGGTCAGCGACCCGGCCAACCGCGGCGCGGTCGGCAGCGGCGGCTACTCGCAGATCAAGTCCCTCGCCGAGATCAGCGACGTGCTGAAGGACCGCCTGGTGAAGCTGACGGGTGACCAGGCCAAGGGCCGCGCCGCGCTCTGCGGCAACCTGCAGCTCGCCTCCTTCCGCGCGGCGCCGACCGCCACCTGGGCCGACGGCCACCCGTACGCGCTGCACCACAAGGTGGTCTCGGTGGACGGCCAGGCCTTCTACACCGGGTCGAAGAACCTCTACCCGGCCTGGCTGCAGGACTTCGGCTACATCGTCGAGGACCGGGCCGCCGCCGGCCGGCTGGACGCCGAGGTGCTCGCCCCGCAGTGGCAGTACTCGCAGGCCGCCGCGACCGTCGACTGGGCGCGCGGGACCTGCACCGCCTGACGGCCCGCCCGACCCGGCTCCCGCCCCGCTCGTGGACGGCGGGGCGGGAGCCGAACCACCGTCAGTGCTCCTGCGCGGCGTGGATCCTCGCCCAGGAGCGCGGCTCCCGCGGGGCCGCCGACGGCCGGGCCGCGGACGCCGCGGTGGACGGCACCGCGCCGCGGGCCGGCCTCGCCGGGGTGTAGAGCCAGGTCTGCAGCAGCTCGCCGAGCGGCCGGCCGGAGACCCGCTCGGCGTACTGCCGGAAGTCGGCGATCGTCGCGCTGCCGTACCGGTACTCGGCCGGCCAGCCCTTCAGGATGCGGAAGAAGGCGTCGTCGCCGACCTCGGTGCGCAGTGTCTGCAGGGCGAGCGCGCCGCGGTCGTACACGGCCGCGTCGAACTGGTGGTCGGGGCCGGGGTCGCCGGGCTTCACCGTCCAGAACGGGTCGTCCGCCGGATGCGACGACCAGACCCAGTCCGCGAGCTCCTGTGCGGTGCCCTCGTTCTCGTGCTCGGACCAGAGCCACTGCGCGTAGGTGGCGAAGCCCTCGTTCAGCCAGATCTCGCTCCACCGGCGCACCGACACCGTGTCGCCGAACCACTGGTGGGCCAGCTCGTGCACCACCACCGAGGTGTTGGAGCCGCGGGCGAACTGCCGGGGGCTGTAGAACACCCGGGTCTGGTTCTCCAGCGCGTACCCCGTCCGCACGTTCGGCACGTAGCCGCCGACCGAGCCGAACGGGTAGGGGCCGAACCGCTCGGCCAGCCAGTCGGCGAGCTCGCCGGTGCGCTCCACGCTGGCGCGGGCCGCGCCGTCGTTGTCGCCGAGGTCGCGGCTGTAGGCGTTCAGCACCGGGATGCCGCCCGGGCTGGTGGACCGGGTGATGTCGAAGCGGCCGACCGCCAGGGTGGCCAGGTAGGTGGCCTGCGGCCGGGTCTGCCGCCAGTTCCAGCGGGTCCAGCCGATCTTCGAGCTCTGCGAGACCAGGTCGCCGTTGCTGATCACCTGGGTGCCGTCCGGGACGAGCACCGACACGTCGAAGGTGGCCTTGTCCGACGGGTGGTCGTTGCTCGGGAACCACCACCAGGCGGCCTCCGGTTCACCCGCCGCCACCCCGCCGTCGGGGGTGCGCAGCCAGGCGGTGAAGCCGTAGCGGGAGACCGCGGACGGGGTGCCCGCGTAGCGGACCACCACGGTGGTGCGCTGCCCCTTGGCCAGCGGCGCCGCCGGGGTGACCTCCAGTTCCTGCTCGCCGGTCGCGGCGAACTTCGCGGGCCGGCCGTTCACCAGCACCTCGCTCACGTCGAGCGCGAAGTCGAGGTCGAAGCGCGAGAGGTCCTGGGTGGCGGTGGCAAGGATCGTGGTGGTGCCCTCCAGCCGGTCGGTGGCGGGCTGGTACTTCAGCCGGATGTCGTAGTGCGAGACGTCGTAGCCGCCGTTGCCGTAGGTCGGGTAGTAGGCGTCGCCGACGCCCGGGGCGCCGGCGGCCGCCGCGGCCGCCGACGCCGGATCGGCGAGCAGCAGGGTGGCGGCGGCCACCAGGGAGACGATCATCCTCGTGCGCACAGGGGTCCTCCAGTGCGGTCGGGGTGCGGTCGGGTGACGGTGTGTCGGTTCGACACTCCGTCAGGCGCGCCCCAGTGTCACCTTGGTGACGTGTCCATGCAAGGTCGCCTGCGGCCGAACGGCCGTGACCCGGACACCCCGACCGGCCCCGCCGGACCGGGGGCCGTCACCCCTCCGCCGCGGCACCCCCCGCCGCCGGACCCTCTGTCGCCGGACCCTCCAGCGCCGCCGCCAGCCGCAGCCAGCGCGCCGCCTCCGCCGCCCGGCCCTGGCGCTCCAGCGTCCGCCCCAGCATCAGGTGCGCGTACTGCTCGACCGGGTCGCGCGCCACCACCTCGCGCAGTTG
This sequence comes from Kitasatospora sp. NPDC085879, assembly GCF_040686255.1. NCBI lineage: Bacteria > Bacillati > Actinomycetota > Actinomycetes > Kitasatosporales > Streptomycetaceae > Kitasatospora > Kitasatospora sp. NPDC085879. The sequence goes on from NZ_JBFBJZ010000002.1 coordinate 38,243, forward strand.
CTCCTCGGCCCGCCGCAGCTGGGCGGAGTGGAAGTAGGCGCGGGCCAGCAGCAGGCGCGGGCCGACCTGCTCCGGGTGCTGCTCGACCACCGGCGCCAGCAGCTTCGCCGCCTCCGTGTACTCCTTCGCGTCGAAGTACAGTCCGGCCCAGCGCCACTGCTCGGCGGTCTCGCCCGCCAGGTACTCGTGGAACACCGTGCGACTCCTCTCGGCTCGTCCCCCGCTCCGTCCGGCCCGCATCAGGACCGGTCAGTTGAACGTTCACCGACATGAGGGCATTCCCGGCGTCCCGGCGCGCCCGCCGCCCTCCCTGGTTGCCCGGCCGCCACCCCCGGGCGCACGCTGGAACCGGGGCCCGCCAGAGGAGGTGCGCCATGCACAACCAGTGGGACGTAGAGCTGGTCTTCGCGGAGGACGGCGTCAACACGGCCTGCGACGCCCGGCTGCGCGGTTCGCACGCGCCCGGCCTCAGCGGCCACGGCGAAGCGGTCAAGAGCCGCGACGACCGGCCGCTGGCCAGGATCGGCGAGGAGGTCGCCGCCTCCCGGGCACTCGACGAACTCTCCCGCAAGCTGCGCTCGGTGGCCGACGGCGAGATCGCCGACGAGGGCCACCGGCCCAACTACCTCATCTACTGACGAATCCCGGGCGGCCCCGGCGCCGGCCGTGCCGACGCCGTGCCCGCACACCCGCACCCTGCGTGACCGGGCGGTCCGTCCAGCGATGTGATCGCCCTCACCTCTTGGCCGGGCGGGGCGGTCCGGGGTACACATAGGCACATGGTCCGGTTTAGGGGCCGATCCCGGGCCCCGTCGGCCCCCGACTCCACCGGTCGACGTCCCTGGTCGGCGTTGCGAATGCGCTCCGTCGCAGGCCAGGTGTTCATCCTCCAGGTGGTCATCGTCCTGCTGCTGGTGGTCGCCGCGGGCATCGAACTCGTGCTGCAGTCCCGGCGCGACATCTCCCGCGAGGCCGCCAACCGCTCGCTGGCCGTCGCCCAGGCCTTCGCCAACTCGCCCGGCATCATCGACGCCCTCAGCACCTCGAACCCCACCGTGATCCTCCAACCGCGGGCCGAGGCCGCCCGGGTCACCTCCGGCGTGGACTTCATCGTCGTGATGAACACCGAAGGCATCCGCTACACCCACCCGATGCCCGACCGGATCGGCAAGAAGTTCGTCGGCACCATCGCCCCCGCCCTCGCCGGAAAGACCGTCATCGAGAGCGTCAACGGCACCATCGGACCCCTCGTCCAGGCCACCGTCCCCGTCGAGGAACCCGACGGCACCGTGGTCGGCATCGTCTCGGCCGGCGTCCGCAAGGCCAAGATCGCCGACACCGCCGACCAGCAGCTGCCACTGCTCCTCGCCACCGCCGCCGGCGCCCTCGCCCTCGCCACCGCAGGCACCGCCCTGGTCGGCCGCCGCCTGCGCCGGCAGACCCGCGGCCTCGGCCCCGCCGAGATGACCCGCATGTACGAGCACCACGACGCCGTGCTGCACGCCGTCCGCGAGGGCGTCCTCATCCTCGACGGCTCCGGGACGATCCTGCTCGCCAACGACGAGGCCCGCCGCCTGCTGCCGCTCCCCGCCGACGCCGAGGGCCGCCAGGTCACCGCCCTCGCCCTCGACCGCCCCATCGGCGACCTGCTCACCTCCGGCGAGAGCGCCACCGACCGGGTGGTCAGCGCCGGCGACCGGCTGCTCGCCGTCAACATCCGCTCCACCGACACCAACGGCGGCCCACCCGGCCGGGTCGTCACCCTCCGCGACTCCACCGAGCTGCAGGCCCTCTCCGGCCGCGCCGAACTCGCCGGACGCCGCCTCAAACTGCTCTACGACGCCAGCGGCAACATCGGCACCACTCTCGACGTCGCCCGCACCGCCCAGGAACTCGCCGACGCCGCCGTCCCCGTCTTCGCCGACTTCGTCACCGTCGACCTCGCCGAGCCCGTCCTGCGCGGCGAGGAACCCACCGGCACACCCGCCGTGATGCTCCGCACCGGCCACAGCGGCGTCCGCCCCGACTCCCCGTTCATCCCCGTCGGCGAACCCGTCCCGCTCGTCCCCGACACCCCCCGCGCCCGCGCCATGGCCTCCGGCGACGCCGTGCTCGAACCCGACCTCACCGCCGCCTTCGAAGCCTGGCAGCAGTACCACCCCGACCGCGCCACCGGCGTACAGAACTACGGCGTGCACGCCCTGCTCACGGTGCCCCTCCAAGCCCGCGGCGTCGTCCTCGGCATGGCCAGCTTCTGGCGCTCCGAACGCCCCGACCCCTTCGACGAGGACGACCGCTCCGTCGCCGAGGAACTCGTCGCCCGGGCCGGCCTGTGCATCGACAACGCCCGCCGCTACACCCGCGAACACGCCATGGCCGTCACCCTGCAGCACAGCCTGCTGCCCGGCGGCCTGCCCGACCAGAGCGCCCTCGACCTCGCCTACCGCTACCTGCCCGCCCAGGCCGGCGTCGGCGGCGACTGGTTCGACGTCATCCCGCTCTCCGGCGCCCGCGTCGCCATGGTGGTCGGCGACGTCGTCGGCCACGGCCTGCACGCCGCCGCCACCATGGGCCGACTGCGCACCGCCGTCCACACCTTCAGCGCCCTCGACCTGCCCCCCGACGAACTCCTCGGCCACCTCGACGACCTCGTCAACCGGATCGACCAGGACTCCTCCCTCGACGGCGACGCCCCGATCACCGGCGCCACCTGCCTCTACGCCATCTACGACCCGGTCGCGCTGCGCTGCACCATGGCCCGGGCCGGCCATCTGCTGCCCGCCGTCGTCCACCCCGACGGCAGCGTCGAATTCCCCGAACTCCCCGCCGGCGCCCCCCTCGGCCTGGTCGGCCTGCCCTTCGAGGCCGTCGACATCGACATCCCCGAGGGCAGCCACGTCGTCCTCTACACCGACGGCCTGGTCGAGGACCGCTCCCGTGACATCGACGAGGGCCTGGAGGCACTGCGCGCCACCCTCGCCGCCCACCCCGGCCTCTCGCCCGAGAAGACCTGCGACAACGTGCTGGAGGCGATGCTCCCGGCCAGCCCGAAGGACGACATCGCCCTGCTCGTCGCCCGCACCCGCGCCCTGCCCGCCGAGAACGTCGACACGTGGGACGTCCCCGCCGACCCCAGCGCCGTCTCCGGCGTCCGCGGCGAGGTCAGCCGCCGGCTGGAGGAGTGGGGCCTGGAGGACCTCGCCTTCACCACCGAACTCATCCTCAGCGAACTCGTCACCAACGCCATCCGCTACGGCGGCGGCCCGATCCGGGTCCGGCTGCTCCGCGACCGCACCCTGATCTGCGAGGTCTCCGACAGCAGCAGCACCTCGCCGCACCTCAAGTACGCCGCCAGCACCGACGAGGGCGGCCGCGGCCTCTTCCTGGTCGCCCAGTTCGCCGAACGCTGGGGCACCCGCTACACCGACTCCGGCAAGGTCATCTGGGCCGAGCAACTGCTGCCCTGAGGCCCCTGCGCCCCGCGTGTGCCGGGCTGCCCTGCGTGCGCCGGGCGCTCAGGAGGTCCGGTGCTCCACCAGGTCGCGCAGCTGCTCCAGATCCGCCCGCACCGTGCGCTCGATCGCGGTCGCCTGCGCGAAACCGTGCGGCGGACCGCCGAACAGCTCCTCCACCGCGGCCGGCTCGTACTCGATCCGCACCTGCACCTGGGTACGGTGCTCGTCCAGCGCGCGCAGCGCGAACGTGCCGCGCAGACGCGGCTCGTCCACCGTCTCCCAGGTCATCACCCGGTTGTGGCCGCGGTCGGTGAAGAAGGCGTCGAACTCCCGGTGGCCGCCGTCCACCTCCACGTCCAGGTGGGCACGGTGACTGCCACGGGCGGAGGCGTGCAGCACGCCCTCGACGAAGCGGGGGTAGTCGGCGATCCGGTGCAGCTGCTCCCAGGCCGCCTCGGCCGGGGCGCCGATCTCGATCTGCTCCTCCAGGGTGCTCATCGCTCTCCTCGCCTCCTCGGTTCCCGCCTCCAGCCTGCCCCCGCAGCGGGCAGGCCCGCAAAAGGCGCGGCCGCGACCCGGCGGAAATCTGTGGCTCCGCGCCGTCACGTCCGCCGCACCGCATCCGTCAGAGGGGTGCCGGAGCAGCCGCGGACGGCCGCGGCGCGAACGAGAGGGAGCACAGCGGTGCAGGCACGGATGCAGAACCCGGCCGTGGTCATCCCCGAGGCCATGCCGGCCGTCCTGGGCGTCCTCAAGGCGGCGAAGAAGGGAGGCGTACCGGAGAGCACCCTCGACCTCGTCCACCTGCGGGCGAGCCAGATCAACGGCTGCAGCTACTGCGTGGTCGGCGGAACGATCGCGGCCCGGAAGGCCGGCGAGAGCTGGTAGACGCGGCGATCGGGGCCGGCGGCAGGCGGCGAACCCGGCCCCGACGTCAGCCGTCAGCCGGGGCGGGTGCGGGGGCCGGGCGGCGGGGGAGCCAGCAGGCGTGCACCAGGACGGCCACGGCCGCGAAGGCGGCGATCACCACGGCCATCGGTAGGGCGGAGCCGGAGCCGCCGAGGCCCACCAGCGGCGCCGCCAGGCCGCCCAGGGCGAACTGCAGCAGGCCCAGCAGGGCCGAGGCGGTGCCCGCGTTGCGCTGCCCGGAGAGCGCCAGCGCGGTGGAGTTCGGCATGATCAACCCCATGGCCGCCACCACCAGGAGGAGCGAGCCGCACACCGCCCACAGCCCGAGCCCCGCCGCCACCGCCACCAGCAGGCCGGCGCCGCCCGCCGCCGAGACCGCCAGGCCCGCGCGCAGCATCGCCCCGGGCGCCCGGCGGCGCAGCAGCCGCGCGTTCAGCTGGCCCAGCAGCACCAGGCCCAGCGCGTTGCCGCCGAACACCAGGGCGAACTGCTGGGCGCTCAGCCCGTACACCTGCTGCAGCACGAAGGAGGAGCCGGATATGTAGGCGAACATCGCGGCGAAGGCGGCGCCCGCCGACAGCGCGTGGCCCATGAAGCGGCGGTCGGCGAGCAGCCCGCCGAAGCTGCGCACCGTCCGGGCCAGGCCGCCGCCGCTGCGGCGCTCCGCGGGCAGCGACTCGGGCAGGGCGAGCACCGCGGCCGCGAGCAGGACGGCGCCGATGGCGGCGAGCACCGCGAAGACCGCGCGCCAGTCGGCGAGGCGGAGGAGCTGGCTGCCGAGGACCGGGGCGAGGATCGGCGCGAGGCCGTTCACCAGCATCAGCAGCGAGAAGAAGCGGGCCGCCTCGGTGCCGTCGTAGAGGTCGCGGACGACCGCCCGGCTGATCACGATGCCCGCGGCGCCGGCCAGGCCCTGCAGCAGCCGGGCGCCGGTGAGGATCTCGGCGTTCGAGGCCACGGCGCAGACCGCGGAGGCGGCGATGTAGCCGGCCAGGCCGACCAGCAGCGGGCCGCGGCGGCCCCGGCGGTCGCTGAGCGGCCCGGCCACCAGCTGGCCGAGGGCGAGCCCGACCATGCAGGCGGTCAGGGTGAGCTGCACGTCGGCGTCCCGCACGCCCAGGTCGCCGGCAAGGGCGGGGAAGGCCGGGAGGTACATGTCGAGGGAGAGCGGCGCGAAGGCGGAGAGCGCGCCGAGGACGACGATCAGCCGCAGGCGCCGCCCACGGCCGGTCGGCGGGAGGGTGAGCGTGGCGGCCGGGGCGGCCGGCCGGGCGGATGCGGGGGTCATCGGCGGCTTCTCCGTCGGTCGGCTCCGGGTGTCGTGCGGGGCCAGGGTAGCCTGATCGCTGACTGCTCAGCAATTGACTGATCAGCCAAATCCGGGCCGGGGCCGGACGGCGGCAGGCCCGGAACGCGGCGGGAGACGATCAGTAGACTCACCCGCCATGGAGATCGCACCGGCGGCGGGCGGCGAAGCACCCGGCGCCCCTTCCGCGGCCGAGGGATTCGCCGCGGCGGCCGAGCGCCCGGCCGTCCACGAGCTCGGCCTGCTGCTGCGCGCCGCCGCCCGCCTCGACCGGGCCATGGACGCCGGAATGCGGGCCGAGTGCGGCCTCAGCCACACCATGTTCGAGGTGCTGCTGATGCTCGCCCGGGCCCGCGGCGAGGGCATCCCGCAGCGGGAGCTCGCCGAGGGGCTCACCCTGACCAGCGGCGGCACCACCCGGCTGATCGACCGGATGGAGCAGGCCGGCCTCGTCCGGCGCACCCCCTCCGCCGAGGACCGCCGGATCACCCTGGTGGAGGCCACCGCGCAGGGGGCCGAGGCGTTCGGGCGGGCCGCCGAGGTGCACGCCCGGATCGTCGACCGGCTCTTCCTCGCGCCGGTGGCCGAGGGGGACCGCCCCCACCTGCTGACGGCGCTGCGCGCGATCGTGGAGAACCCGGAAGCCTGAGCCCGGGGCGGCGGCGCGGCCGGGGCGACGGCGGTGCGGCCGGGGCGCGCGGCTCCGGCCCGGGCCGGCCGGTGTCAGACCGCGAGGTCGGTCAGCCCGGCGAAGACACCGCAGATCTCCCGCGCTGCTTCCCGCATCTCGGTGCTCTCGTGCGGGCGGGCGACCAGCTCGGTGAGGATCAGCAGAGCCGCCTGGAGTGCCGCCATCGGCACCTCGACGGTCCGCAGTCCGCTCAGCACGTCGCTGGCCTGTTCCGCCGCGCTGGTCGTCCAGTTCTGGGTCTGCCGCGGGGCCCGTGCGGCCGCCGGGCGGCGTGGGGCGGGGCTGTCGGGGGAGACCGCACGGTGCGCGGAGGGGAGGCTGTCGGCGGCGCCGAACTCCTGGTGCGCCGGGGGGAGCGGGAGGGCCTGCGCCGGGACGGCGGCCGCTGCGGCCGGGTGACAAGTGTTCATACCGGTACCAACGACGCCGCCGGGACACGGGTGCTGCCCGATCCGGGGCCGGAACGCCGCACGCCGAACGGGCCGGCCCGCGGCCGGGAGGTGCCCCACACGCACCTGGCAGCCGCAGGCCGGGACCTGCGCCGTTCCGGCCGACGGGCCGGAACGGCCACGGGAGCCCGGTCCCGCGCCGCGGGGGGTGGCGCGGAACCGGGCTGCGTCCCAGCATACGGGAGCGCTCCCACTGCCCGGTGGCGGGGGTGCCCCGGGCGGATGCCCGGACGGTCAGCCGCCGGTCTTCTCGCCGATCTGCTTCACGACGCTGTTCCAGGCCTTCCTGGGGTCGGCGCCGTTCCGTGCGATGTCCACCAGGGCGACGTCGCTGATGGCGGCCTTGACCGTGCCGTCCATCCGCCCGATCGGGGCGGGCAGGATCGTGCGGGCGGCGCTCGCGTAGATCCGGCCGGTGGGGGCGTTGTTGAAGTAGGGGTTGGTGGCGTTCTGGACGGTCTGCGACTCCAGCGCGGCGGTGGCCGAGGGCAGGTTGCCGGTCGCGGCGAACACCTTCGCCTGCTGTTCGGGGGCGGTGAGCCAGGCGGCCAGCGCGGCGGCCTCCTTCTGGTGCTTGCCGGCCTTCGGCACGGCGAGGAAGGCGCCGCCCCAGTTGCCGGCGGCCGGTGCGGGCGCGATGTCCCACAGGCCCTCACCGCGGTCGCCCGCGTACTTGCTGATCACACCGGTCATCCAGGACGGGCAGACGATCGTCGCGAAGCCGGAGAGGTACAGTGCCTCGTTCCACTCCGGGCCGAACTGCTTGAGGCCGCTGGTGAGTCCCGAGCGGGCGGCGGACACGGAGAGGTCCCAGGCCTTCCTCACGCCGGGGCTGTCCTCGTATACGAGATCGCCGCGGGCGTCGGAGTACTGCTCGGGCTCGCTGGACAGCACGGCGTTGAACAGGCCGCCGGCCGAGTCGGTGAAGGTCGTCCTCGCCGGTGCGTGCGCCTTGTAGCGGCGGCCGACGTCCACGAACTTCGACCAGTCGCCCGCCCACAGTCTCCCGACCGCCTCGCGGTCGGACGGGAGTCCGGCCTTCTGGAACAGGTCCTTGCGGTAGCAGACGGCCATCGGCCCGGTGTCGGTGCCGAGTCCGACCAGCGCGCCCGAGCGCGTGGTGGCCTGGGCGGACTTCCACGGCAGCCAGGTCGAGGCCCGGACGCCGGGGGCCGTGCGCAGGTCGACGAAGCCGTCCGCGAGCGGCCCGGTGGCCTCGGAGATGTAGCCGACCTCCACGGCCTGGATGTCGGACAGCGGCTTGGTGCCCTGCCCGGCGAGCCCCGCGGCGAGCTCCGTCCAGTACGCCTCGCTGTCCTGGGTGGCCGCCTCGGTGATCACGATCTCCGGGTGCTTCGCCATGTACTCCGCGTACAGCCCGGCCTCCCGGTACCCGAACGAGCCGAAGGTCCCCACCTTCAGGGTGACCGTCTCGCCGAACGGCGACTCGGCCTGCGGCGCGGTGGCGGGGCCGCTGCTGCAGGCGGTCAGGGCGAGCGCCGTACAGCTCAGCGCGGCGACTGCCCTGAGCATTCGTCGTCGGCGGTGGCGGGGCGCGTCCCGGCTTTCGGGCGCGGTCGGCGGCCGGTGTCCGGATCCGGCCGCGGCGGGGGAGCGGGGTGTGCGGCGTCTGGTCCCTGGCATGTGGTGCCTCGTTCACTGACAGATCGGGTGGGAGGCGCCCCACGGGTTCCGTCCGAACACCTGTGGGAGCGCTCCCAGGACCTTGCTGGCAGCATCCCGCACCTGTCAAGGGTTCGGCCCGCCGACGGCCGGAGGATCCCGCATGTCGGATTGGCATGAGCACTCTTCGGTGCGGCGGAGCCGATCGGCCCGGCACGGCCGAGCCGGTCGGTCCGGTACGGCTGGGCGGACCTCAGTCCGCGGGAATCTCCTTCGGCCGGGCGGTCTTGACGCGGTGTTTGAGCGCGAGCAGCGCGCCGGACGGGCCCCGCGGCAGCAGCCGGGTGTCGTCGTGGTGGTCGACCGCGCCGAAGCGGTACTTGTACGGCTCGGTGCCGCGCAGGAAGTCGAAGGTGTGCAGCCCCTGTTCGGCGCAGGCGCGGACGGTCTCGGAGATCAGCACGGTGCCCAGCCGCAGCGGTGCCCAGGCCTGGTCCCAGCCGATCTGGTAGTAGGCGAAGGAGCCGTTCCAGCGGAATCCGTACAGCGCGCCGACGGTGCGGCCGCCGTGCTCGGCGAGGCAGAACGCGGGCCCCTGGCCGTCGGGGGCGGTGGCGGCCGCCGAGCGCTCCAGCAACCGCAGGTGGAGCGGGCGGCGGTGCTCGTCGAAGGTGGTCGGCCGGCCGAGGGCGGCCCGGCGCAGCCGGTGCAGGGCCAGCACGGCGTCCAGGTGCTCGGGCCGGACCTCGGCCGGGGGCACCCAGCGGAACGCCACGCCGGCGGACTCCAGCTTGCGCCGGTAGCGGCGGACGGTGGAGCGGAACTGCCGTGATCCCAGGGCGTCGTGGCCGTCCGTCAGATCGGCGCGCGGACAGGCCGACCGGGCCACGGGGCGGGCCGCCGCGGGCAGCGACCCGGCGGCCGCCGGGTCGAGGTCGGGCAGCCAGAGGGTGGCCCGCCGGGCGCGGGCGGTGAGCCAGTCGCGGACGTCCTCGCGGCGGTGGGCGGCGACGGCCGGGCCGCAGTGGTCGGCGGCGCCCGGGCCGGTGCCGAGCAGGGTCAGGCAGCGGGCGGTGAACGGCAGCCGCGGGTGCAGCCGGAGCCGGGTGTGCAGCAGCGGGACGACGGCCTCGACCCCGCCCCCCGGGCCGCGCCAGACCGCGACCTCGGCCGGGCCGTTCGACGGGCCCGCGGCGCCGAGCGTCTCCCACCAGGAGAGCACCCACTCGGGGGTGGCGAACCACGAGCCGTGCGGGTCGGCGGCGACCAGGCGGCGCCAGCCGTCGACGGTCGCGCCGTCGAGCGCGGACGGCGTGCGGTGGATCTCGGGCCGGTCGCCCGGCGTCGGTGCGGTCATGCGGGTGTCCCCTCCGGCCCGGCGGTCCGGGCCCGCCCCCAGTCGGTCCGTCGCGGCCGCGCCCGTCAGCTGCCGCCGCGCAGGCGGTGCACCGCGGGGTGCAGCCCCGAGAGGATGGTGTCGAACCTGTGCGGGGTTGTGCAGGCGTTCACCCGAAGGCGACTGATCCTTAACGGCTGCCGGGGCAGCCGCCGGTCGTGCCGGTGGTCGAAGAGGAAGGCCGTCCGGTAGTCGAGGCCGGCCAGGGCGCGTTCGGCGTGCGGGTCGGGATTGCCGTTCGGGTAGGCGAACGAGGTCGGCTCCTCGCCGAGCCATCCGGCCAGCAGGTGGTGCGCCCGCTCGACCTGTTCCGCGGACTCCTCGCGGGTGCAGGTGTCCAGGCACGGATGGTCGACGGTGTGGTTGCCGATCGCCACCCCGGCATCGCGCAGGGTGCGCAGGTCCTCGGGCGAGAGCTGGGGCTGGCGGGGCGCCGGTGCGGCGGCGGTACTGCGCAGCCCCTCCAGCCGGCGGCGGCGCTCCCCGTCGGGGAGCCGCTTGAGGAGCCGGACGGCGGCGTCCGGGGCGGTGCCGGGCGGCAGGCCGTCGGCGGTGCCGCCGTGCCCGACCAGGAAGGCCGCCTCGGACCACCAGAACGGCCGGTCGCCGCCGATCAGCCCGGCGATCACGAACGCCGCGGCGGGGATGCCGTGCCGGGCGAGGACCGGCAGGCCGTGGGTGAGCAGCGAGCGGTCGCCGTCGTCGAAGGTGACCAGGACGCTGCGGGGAGGCAGCGGCCGGCCCTCGCGCAGGGCCTGTTCGACGCGGGCCAGCGAGACCGGGCGTGCGGTGCGGGCGAGCCTGGCCATCTGAGCGGCGAAGCTCCGTCGGTCGTCGATGCCGTGGTAGGCGAGGACGGCCAGCCGGCCGGCGGCGAGGGCGCGGAAGACGGGCTGCAGCGGCGAATGGCGCAGCACGGTGTCGATCCGATTCCTGCGGATGTCCGCCGGGGCCGTGCCGGTGATGCCGCCCCTGGCGGCGTGTACGTCCGGCACGCCGCCCCCCTTCGGCCGCCGCCCCGCGCCGTTGCGGACAGCCGAGCCCGTGCTCCCCGGGCATTGCTGATGCGGCGTCAACGGAATCGGACTTTACCACCCCTTGACCTTTCGCCCCGGGTGATTCCTGACAGTTGCCTGAGCACTCTTGACCTGGGGCGAAGACGGAGGAAACTGGTGAATACACCGGAATACCGGGCAGAGCCGCACCGCCGACGGAGACGTCCGACGGCCGTCCGAGTGACCCTGATCCAGGCTCTGGCGAGACCCCCGGCGGGTCGGCGCGCGACGCGTGCAGGAGACGACGGTCCACACACGCGGACGGCAGCAGCCGAGCGCCGGGGATCGTCATGTCCAGGCCCGGCCGGGCGGGCGCCGGGCGGTACCCTCGCGGGCGCCCTCAGGCGTCGGCCCAGTCCCCGGAGGCGACAGGGGCGGGATCGGTGCGCAGAGCGGCTGCCACCCGGGGGCCGGCCAGGTAGACCCAGGCGTCCGCCGCCGTCCCGTCGGTGAGCCGGACGGCCAGCCGCTCGCGGACGTACTCGCCGAGGCCGTCGGGCGTGCAGTCCTCCAGCCGGTCCAACTCGGCGAGCACCCGCGGATAGAGCGCCGGGGCGACGGTCACCAGCTCGCCGCGGACCTGCCACCCCGCACAGGGGACCACGTACGGGTAGCCGGGGCCGCGGTGCAGGGCGGCGCCGTCGAGTACCGCGCCGCGCACCTCGGTGCAGCGCCCGGCCAGGTGGCGCTGGTGGTTGCGGTGGCCGGGACGGAGCGTCCCGTAGACGAAGAACGGCAGCTGGGGCGGCACACGGCCCTCCTGGGCGTCGGGGGTCGCAGCACCGTACCCGGATCGGTGGGTGCGGTGTCAGCGGACCCCGCGCGGCCGGTACTGGATGCTGATGCGCGGCCCGACCGGCCGGGCCGTCTTGGGCACCGCGTGCTCCCAGGTGCGCTGGCAGCTGCCGCCCATCACCAGCAGGTCGCCGTGGCCGAGCAGCCGTTTCACCGCCGGGCCGCCGCCGCGTGGGCGGAGCAGCAGCGGACGGGGCTCGCCGACCGAGACGATGGCGATCATGGTGTCCTGGCGGCCGCCGCGGCCGAGCCGGTCGCCGTGCCAGGCCACGCTGTCCCGGCCGTCCCGGTAGTAGCACAGGCCGGCGGTGGCGAAGGGTTCGCCGAGCTCGCGGGCGTAGTGCGCGCCGAGGGCTGTCCGGGCCGCGGCCAGCACGGGGTGCGGCAGGGCCTCGGGCCCGCCGGCGAAGTCGTCCTCGCCGTAGAAGGCGAGCAGCCGGGGGACGTCGACGACCCGTTCGTACATGGTGCGGCGCTCGGCCTGCCAGGGGACGTCGGCGGCGAGCCGTTCGAACAGGGCGCCCGCACCGCGCAGCCAGCCCGGCTGCTCGTCGATCCAGGCGCCGTCGCCGAGGACGGTGCGCCGGACGGCGTCGAGCGGGCCGGTGCCGATCTCCTCGGTGTCGTCGAACAGCGAACCCTGGAGCTGGAGCATGGCGCCAGCCTACGCCCGATGGGAACATCTGTGCGAATAATTCGCGCGTGCCGCCGGGCCCGCCGGACGAACAGGTTTGAAGGCGGTGCGCGGGCGCCAGGAAACGGGGATGAACCGACCCTCGCCCACCACCCCCCTGCGCCTCTCCGACGATGTCGCCGCGGCTCTCGCCGCCGGCCGCCCCGTGGTCGCCCTCGAGTCGACGATCATCGCCCACGGCCTGCCGCGCCCCCGCAACCTCGCCGTCGCGGTCGAACTCGAGGAGCTCGTCCGGGCCGGCGGCGCCGTCCCGGCGACGATCGCCGTCCTCGACGGCGTGCCGCACATCGGCCTCGACAAGGCCGCGCTGGAGCGGATCGCCACCGACGACTCGCTGCGCAAGTTCGGCTTCCGGGAGCTCGCCCCCGCCCTCGCCACCGGCGCGAGCGGCGCCACCACCGTCTCCGGCACCGCCTTCCTCGCCGCCCGGGCCGGTATCCGGGTCTTCGCCACCGGCGGTCTCGGCGGCGTCCACCGCGACTGGACCACCAGCCAGGACGAGTCCGCCGACCTCGGCCTGCTGGCCCGCACCAGGATTACCGTGGTCTGCGCCGGGGTGAAGTCCATCCTCGACGTGCCCGCCACCCTGGAGCGGCTGGAGACCCTGGGCGTGGCCGTGCTCGGCTACCGCACCGCCGAGTTCCCCGGCTTCTACCTGACCGGCTCCGGCCTGCCGCTGGACTGGACCCTCGACGACCCGGCCCAGGTGGCCGCCGTGATGCGGGCCCAGGACGACCTCGGCGGCACGGACTCCGCGCTGGTGGTCGCCAACCCGGTGCCCCCTGCCGAGCAGCTCGACCCCGAGCTGCACGACCGGGTGCTCGCCGAGGCGCTGGCGGCCGCCGCCGCGGCCGGGGTCACCGGCCAGGCCATCACCCCGTTCCTGCTCGCCCACCTCACCGAGCACACCCGCGGCGCCTCGCTGGAGGCCAACCTCGCGGCCGTCCGCGGCAATGTCCGGCTGGCCGCCGAGATCGCCGTCGCCCGGGCCGCCGACCGGCCGGACCAGGGGCGGCTCGGATGACCGCGGGCCGCGCCCTGTTCGTCGTCGGCGAGGTCGTCACCGACGTGGTCGCCCTGCACGAGGGCCCGCTCGCCCCGCACACCGACACCGCCGCCCGGATCGCCGTGCGGCCGGGCGGCGCCGGCGCGAACGCCGCCGCCTGGGCCGCCGCCGGGGGAGCGGAGGTGCGGCTGCTCGCCCGGGCCGGCGCCGACTCCGCCGACTGGCACCGGGCCGAACTCGCAGCCGCCGGCGTCACCGCCCGCCTCGCGGTCGACCCGCAGGCGCCCACCGCGGTGGTGATCAGCCTGGTCGACGGCCGCGCCGAACGGACCCTGGTCACCGACGGCGGGGCCGCCGTCCGACTCGGACCCGAGGACTGGGACGAGGCCCTGCTGGACGGCGCCGCCCGACTGCACCTCTCCGGCTACCAACTGCTCTCCGGGCCCGGCCGCCGGCTGGCCGCCCTCGCGGTGCCCGCCGCCCGCGCCGCCGGGCTGCCGGTCAGCGCGGACCCGGCGTCCACCGGCTTCCTGCAGCGCGTCGGCCCGGCCGCCGTCCGCGAGGCCTTCGCCGGCGTCGGCCTGCTGCTGCCCAACCGGGCCGAGGCGCACCTGCTGGCTGGCACCGGCGACCCGGCGGCCGCCGCCGAGCGGCTCAGCGCGCTCCACGGCGAGGCGGTGGTGAAGCTCGGCGCCCAGGGCGCGCTGGTGGCCGCGGGCGGTCGGGTGCTGGCCAGGGTGCCGGGGGTGCCCGGGGTCGCCGCGGTCGACTCCACCGGCGCCGGGGACGCCTTCGCCGGCGGACTGCTCGCCGCCCGGCTCGCGGGCGCCGACCCGGTCGAGGCCGCGCGGGCCGGCTGCCGGGCCGGGGCCGCGGCGGTCGCCCTGGTCGGTGCCCGGCCGCCGGCCGGCCGGGCGGGGCGGGACGTACCCGACCGTTCCGCGCCGACCGGCCGGGCCGCCGTGCGATGATCGCCGGGTGGAGCGAGCGACGAGGAGCGGGAGGCGGACGCGCGGCGGTGCGGCCGCCGCCGGGACACTGCTGATCCTGCTCGGCCCGGCCGCGCTGCCGGCCGCCGCGGCCGAGCGGCCGGAGCGCGCCTTCACGATCCACGACAAGCGGATCACCGAGTCCAGCGGCCTCGCCGCCAGCCGCGCCCACCCCGGCGTGTACTGGACGCACAACGACAGCGACGACGGCCCCTACGTCTACGCCGTCGACAGCGAGGGCCGCACCGTCGCGACCGTCACCCTGCGCGGCGTGAAGCCGCGCGACGTCGAGGCGATCTCGCTCGGCCCTGACGGTCGGCTGTACGTCGGCGACATCGGCGACAACCTCGACGGCACCTGGCCCGAGGTGTGGATCTACGCCTTCCCCGAGCCCGCCGAGCTGCGCGACCAGACGGTGTCCGCCGTCCGCTACAAGGTCCGCTACGAGGACGGGCCGCGCGACGCCGAGGCCCTGATGGTGCACCCGGTCACCGGCCGCGCCTACATCGCCAGCAAGAAGCAGTCCGGCGGCGGCCTCTACCAGGGCCCGGAGGCGCTCTCGCCGACCGGCGTCAACACCTTCCGGCGGATCGCCGACGTGCCCTGGGTGACCGACGGCGCGTTCTCCCCCGACGGCGGGCAGCTGGTGCTGCGCGGCTACTTCGACGCCGACCTGTACGGCTGGGACGGCGCCCCGAAGAAGCTCCGCTCGCTCGACGTGCCCTTCCAACGCCAGGGCGAGTCGGTGACCTTCTCCGCGGACGGCTCCGCCGTGCTCTACGGCAGCGAGGGCGCCGAGAGCGACGTCTGGCGGCTGCGGCTGAACGGCGACCGGGCGCCCGAGCCGTCCGGCGCGGCCTCCGCGGCGCCGTCCGGGGGCGCGCGGACGCCGAGCGACAAGGCCGCCGCCGGATCCGCCTCGGACGGCGGCAGCAACCACGCGATCGCCGCGCTCATCGCGGTGGCCGCGGCGCTCGGCCTCGCCAAGCTCTGGTCCGGCCGGAGGAAGGCGAACTGACGATCCGTTGGATTGTCCGACGGGTGCCCGGGCGGGCGGTTAGGCTGCGAGCCGACCGACAGTCGAAAACCCGCGGGAGCGACGCCACATGACGGATAATCAGGCAGAGATCGGTATGTCGATCGTCGCGGGACAGCCGCTCGACGACTGGGAGCCGCCGGAGATCGACACCTCCCTGCCACACTCCGCCCGGGTGTACGACTACTGGCTCGGCGGCAAGGACCACTTCCCCGCCGACCGGGCCCTCGGCGAGGCCTTCGAACAGGCCATCCCCACCATGCGGTCGATGGCCAAGGAGAACCGGGTCTTCCTCGGCCGGGCGGTGCGCCACCTCGTCCGGGACTGCGGCATCCGGCAGTTCCTCGACATCGGCACCGGCATCCCCACCGGCGGCAACACCCACCAGGTCGCCCAGGCCGAGGCCCCGGAGAGCCGGGTGGTGTACGTCGACAACGACCCGATCGTGCTGGCCCACGCCCGCGCCCTGCTGGTCGGCGACGACCGCGGCCGCACCGCCTACCTGCACGCCGACCTGCGCGACCCGGCGGCGATCCTGCGCCACCCGGCGCTCACCGGCACCCTCGACCTCACCGAGCCGGTCGGCCTGGTGCTCGTCGCCGTGCTGATGCTGGTCGCCGACGAGGACGAGCCGCACGCCAAGGTCGCCGAACTGCTCGACGCCCTGCCGTCCGGCAGCCACATCGTCGTCACCCACCCCACCGCCGACTTCGACCCGGAGACCGTCGCCGGCGTGGTCGCCGCCGCCGACCGGGGCAAGCTGACCCTCGTCCCGCGCACCCGCGAGGAGGTCGCCGCCTTCCTCGGCGACTGGGAGATCCTGGAGCCCGGCGTGGTGCCCGTGATGGCCTGGCGCCCGGACGGCGAGCCGCCGGCCGACCCGCGGGCCGCCTGGTACTGGGCGGGCGTCGCCCGAAAGCCCTGAGCACACGCAGCTCCGCGGCGCGCCGGGCGGACCGGTTCGGGCCGGTCCGCCCGGCGCACCGCGTGCGGCACCCGGCCGTCAACGGCCGCCGTTGACCACCGCGCTGGACACCTCGCCCGTGTGCAGGCCCCACCTGTCCAGGATGCGGTCGTACTCGCCGTCCCGGATCAGCCGGTCCAACGCCTTGGCGACCGCCGTGCGTAGCTCGGTGTCCGCCTTGTTCACCGTGATCGCGTACGGGCTGGACTGGATGTGCCCGCCGGTCAGCTCGAACCGGCCACCGCGCTCCGCCGAGGTGTTGTACTGCGCCACCGGGTAGTCGTTGAGGTCCGCGACCGCCGTCCCGTCCTCGACCTGCGCCAGCGCCAGCTCGTCGGTGGCCAGCTCGTGCACCTCCAGCTTCCGGTCGTACCGGCTGCACGCACCCGCCTGGCGGTTCACGATCTCCGCCTGCACCGTGCCCTTCTGCACCGCGACGGCGTGCCCGCAGAGGCTGTCGAGCCCGCTGATGCGGGCCGGGTTGCCGGCCTTCACCAGGATCGAGGTGCTGGTGAAGAAGTAGTCGACGAAGTCGACGCCGGGGCCGGAGGTGTGCCCCTGGTCGTCGATGCCGTTCTGCCGGTAGGTGGTGTCGATCACCGCGGACATCGCCAGGTCGACGTCCCGGGACTGCACGGCCGGGATCAGCCGGTCGAAGGGCATGTCGACGAACTCGATCCGCAGGCCGAGCAGCTTGCCGATCGCCGCGGCGAGGTCCGGGTCCAGGCCCGCGGGCCTGCCGTCGGACTCCTTGAAATCCACCGGGGCGTAGTTGAGGTACGAGCCGATCCGCAGCACACCGGCCTTGCGGACGGCCTTCGGCACCCGGTCGCGCAGGTCGGACGAGCCGTCCGAGGCCGGCGAGGCGGAACTCGCACAGCCGGACAGCAGCAGCCCGGCCGCACCGGCGGCCGCGAGCGCACGTCCGGGCACGCGGGCGCGCCGGGGCAGGGAGGAGTTGAGCATGGTGAGGGAGCTTCCTTCAGGAGGGAGACGGAGGAAGGCAGATGGCACTCACACCGCCGAGGCCGCAGGGTTACGCGACGCGGACCTGGTCCCGTCACCGGAGGCCGCCGCAGGATGGGCAGGCGGCCTGGTCGACCGAGGTACGCCACCGGGGGCGGACCGCCCATCCTTCCACCCCCCGCGCCTCCCCGACCTCCCGGGTCGGTTACCCGGTGGTACCCGGCGGCCGGCCGACCGGCACTGTCGGCGCCGGGCGGTAGCGTCCCGCAGCGACCACCGACGAGCAGCACGGGAGGGCCGATGGCCTGCCGGGGAGTCCACTTCGCACTGACCGCCGACCAGAGCGCGCGGCTGCTCGCCGCCGCGGACGACGAGGAGGTGCTCGCCGTGGTCGAGGAGATCGAGGAGGCCTGGGACCGCGACCACCTCGCCGAGACCGACAAGGCCTGGGACGCCCTGCACCGCTGCCTCGCCGACGGCACCCTGACCTACGAGGGCGGCGACTACCCGCTCTCGCACGCCGTCCTCGGCGGCCTGCCGCTGCACGAGGGCGACGCCTACGTCGCCGTCCTCACCACCCCGGAGGAGGTCGCGGACATCGCCGCCGCCCTGGCCGGCCTCGACGAGGCCTGGCTGCGCGAGCGCTTCTTCGCCCTCGACCCCGAGGACTACGACGGCGCCCGCGACGAGGACGACTTCGCCTACACCCGGTACTGGTTCGGCGAACTGTGCG
The DNA here is from genome assembly GCF_040686255.1 of Kitasatospora sp. NPDC085879. NCBI lineage: Bacteria > Bacillati > Actinomycetota > Actinomycetes > Kitasatosporales > Streptomycetaceae > Kitasatospora > Kitasatospora sp. NPDC085879. The sequence continues at coordinate 56,310 of NZ_JBFBJZ010000002.1, forward strand.
CCTTCTACGCGCGCGCCGCGGCCGACGGGCGAGCCGCCGTGTTCACCGTCGACCAGTGAGCCGACCGGCGGCCGGCGGCCTCCGTGGTGGGCCTTCCCGCCCCGTGACCTACCGCCCCGGGGCGGCGCTCGGCGGGGCGTCCAGCACCCGGAAGGACAGGCCCGCCGCGACCAGCCGGTCGATCAGCGGCCGCCCCATCGCCACCGCCGTGGTCGACTGCCCCGCGACGGGCGGCAGCTCGTCGAACGCCAGGCAGAGCGCCGACTCTGCGAGCATCTTCGCCGTCTCCCCGTAGCCGGGGTCGCCGCCCGACACCTCCGTGAACACCGTCCGCCCGCCCGCGGCCCGCGCCACGAACCGGACGGCGAACCAGGACCGCGCCCGCTGCTCCGCACCCGGCCCCTCGCCGGGCTTCCGCAGCCGGCCCAGCGCCCGCCGCAGCACCGGCAGTTGGGCGGCAGTGGCGAGAGCCGCGACGGCCGCGACGCCGCCGAGCGCGATCGGCAGCCGCCGCACCGCCGCATAGTGCGTGTAGCCGAAGTCCGGGCCGTAGGCGTCCAGCGCGGCGGCCGAACGGGCCACCACCTGCGGGTCGATCGCGGGCATCGGCACCACCCAGGCCCGGGCCGCCCGCGACCGGTGCGGCCGGCCGATCGGCATGCGCACCCGCCGGCCCTTGGGACGCGGCTCCACCGCCCGCCGCGCCCTGCCCGCCTGCGCCATCGCCCGCGGCCGGGAGAAGGCCGTCATCGCGGAGGCGAAGGTGCCGCCGGAGATCGTGCCGCCGGCCCGGACGAAGCCCTCCACCGAGAGCCGCCCCGCCGGGCCGCCGCGGCGCAGCAGCTCCTCCACCGTGAACAGCACGCCGAGGTCGTGCGGCACCGAGTCGAAGCCGCAGGCGTGCACCAGCCGCGCCCCCGTCGCCACCGCCCGCTCGTGGTACCGCAGGTACATCCGGTCGACGAACTCCGGCTCCCCGGTGAGGTCCACGTAGTCCGTGCCGCTCTCCGCGCAGGCCGCCACCAGCGGCTCGCCGTGCCGCAGGTACGGGCCGACCGTGGACACCACCACCCGGGCGGACGCGGCCACGTCGCGCAGCGCGTCCCGGTCCGCCGCGTCCGCGACCAGCAGTGGCAGGTCCGCGCAGCGCGCGTCGATCGCGGCCAGCCGGTCCCGGACGGCGGAGAGCCGCCCGGCGTCCCGCCCGGCGAGCGCCCAGCGGCAGCCCTCCGGCGCGGCCCGGGCCAGGTACTCGGCGGTCAGCCCGCCGGTGAACCCGGTGGCACCGAACAGGACGAGGTCGTACGGGCGCGGCGCGGCCATCAACAGTCCCTACTCGTGGGTAATCGACTGCGTCACGCTAGGAGCCCGCCGGGGCACTGTCAACGGCCGCGCCGCCCGCGGACGGTGCGGCCGTTGAGAGTGCCAAGTCAGTGCGCGATGCCGTCGATCAGCTCCTGCGCGCCCTGGCGCTTGAGGGCGAGGGCGGTCGACGTGCCGAGGTCCTCCGGGGTGAGCGCGCCGGCCCACTCGTGCGCGTCCAGCACCCGCTTGCCGTCCGGCGAGAACACTCGCCCGCGCATGGAGAGCCGCCCGTCGGCCTCGGCCCGCGCGTAGCCGGCGATCGGCGCGTTGCAGTGCCCCTGCAGCACGTGCAGGAACATCCGCTCGGCCGCCGCCTCCCGCCAGGTCCGCGGGTCGTTGAGGCCGGCCACGGTGTCCATGGTGGCGGTGTCGTCCTCCCGGCACTGCAGGACGAGGATGCCGGCGCCGATCGGCGGGCACATCGCCGCCACATCCAGCACCTCGCTGATCCGCTCGGTGAGGCCGATCCGCTCCAGGCCCGAGACGGCCAGCAGCAGCGCGTCCGCCTCGCCCGCGTCCAGCTTCGCCAGCCGGCTGTTGGCGTTGCCGCGCATCGGCACACAGACCAGGTCCGGGTGCGAGGCCGCCAACTGGGCGACCCGGCGCACCGAGGAGGTGCCGATCCGGGTGCCGGCCGGGAGCTCGTCGAGGGTCAGCCCGCCCGGGTGCACCAGCGCGTCCCGGATGTCGTCACGCGCGAGGTACGCCGCGAACACCGTGCCCGCCGGCAGCGGACGGTCGGCCGGGACGTCCTTCAGACAGTGCACCGCCAGATCGGCCTCGCCGGCCAGCAGCGCCGCGTCGACCTCCTTGGTGAAGGCACCCTTGCCGCCGAGCGCGGCCAGGTCGCCCGTCCAACGGTCGCCCGAGGTGGTGACCGGGACGACCTCCGTCCGGATCCCCGGGTGCAGCACGGCGAGCTCGGCCCGGACCCGCTCCACCTGGGCGAGGGCCATCGGTGACGAACGGGTGACAATGCGCAGCGGTTCGGCCATGGGGGAGATGATAGGCCGTCAACTCGGCCCCTCCCGACCACCGCCCGCCGCCCCGGCCGGAACCTGCGGACCGACACCACCCGACCAGCCCAGCAGCAGGACCGCCACCAGCGCGGCCAGCGCGCACCAGGTGGAGGCGAACGCCAGCCGCCACAGCAGGGCGCACACCACTGCGCCCGCGCCCAGGACCAGGCCCGACCGCCGCAGCGCCGCGTCCCCGCCCAGCAGCAGCGGCCCCACGGTGGCCAGCAGGTAGCCGGCGGTCAGCACCGGCGCCCAGGGCACCCCGACGGCGTACGCCAGGGTGTGGTGGCGCACCTCGGCGGCCACCGGATGGCGCAGCACCGCCACCGTGAGCGGAACGGCCACCAGGGCGCCGAAGACGGCGAGCGCGCCGAGCGTCCGGCGCCGCGGGCTGCCCGGCCCCGCCGCGCACCACACCCCGAAGGGCACCAGCAAGGGCAGCAGCGGCAGTGCGATCAGCGCCCAGACCGTCCGCGCAGCCTGGGCCGGGCCCGCCCCGATCCGGCCGTCCTCGCCCAGCCAGACCGCCGCCTCCACCAGCTGGTGCACGCCGAGCAGCAGCGGCAGCGCGGCCAGCGGCAGCCGCCGCGGATCACGAACCCGCAGCAGGCAGACCGTGCCGAGCCCGGCGACCAGCACCCCGGCCGCCGCGTCCGCCTCCGCACTCCAGCACATCCCGCCTCCTCCGCCCGGTCGCCGCTCAGCCGCCTCCCGGCCCGTCCGGCCGGGGTGTTCGCCAGGACACGAGGACCTCCCCGGCGGCCGTGCGGTCGTCCGGTGCCGTCCGGCGCACCGCCTATCTGCCCTGGCGGCGGGCCGGGGCGTCGGCGAGGCTGTTCCAGAACATCAGCTCGTACGCCTGCAACAGCTGCCCGTACTCGCGCCCCGCGCCGATCCGGCCGCCGTCCGGGGACAGGGACTCCAGCACGGCCACCGCGGCGTCCTCGGCCCCCGGGGCCGGGCGGGCGAAGAAGTCGAAGAAGGCGCAGTCGGTGTCGTCGAAGCCGTAGTGCCGGCGCAGCCCGGTCGCCACCGTGGCGCAGTAGCCGCCCCAGGCGGCGAAGTTGGCGGTGAGCGCGAGCACCACCCCGGCCGGGTCGCCGTTCAGGGCGAGCCAGGCCAGGTAGGCGGGGTACGCCTGGCAGCCCGGCAGCGGCCTGCGGGCCGCCGCCTCGCGCGGGGAGAGGCCGCAGCGGGCGGCGAAGGCCTCCAGCAGCCGCATGGCCTGGGCCTCCCCGTCGGCGAGCCCGGCGAAGTACTCGCCGGCCGGGCCGTCGGAGCAGCGGGCGGCGAGCACCAGCAGGCTCCGCCGGTCGCTCCCGATGATCCGGTACTGCTGCGCGGCGAGCTCCGACAGGACGGTCAGCGGCGCGGTGCCCGCCGCGATCTCGAGGACGAGGCGGTTCTCCCGCTCGCCCGGCGCGAGCTCCCGGCGGACGTCCTCCAGCACCTGGCGCGGTTTGCGGTGCATCCTCGGCCCTCCTCCACTCTGGTCCCACGCTCGTCGGCCGTACCCGACGCGGTCCCGTCTGCCCGGACCGCCGCCGCCCACACGGAGATCCGTGAGCGGGGCCGCCCGGCCAGGGTAGGCAGGGCATCGCCGCCCCGGCGGTTCCCGGCGCGGCGTGGCGGCTGCCGCGCTCCGATCGGGTGCACGGGACGGGGCCGCATGAACGTCGGACCTTGCTGGGAGCGCTCCCAGTTGAGAGAGAGGCCCGACCCTTGACACTTCATTAGTCGTACAGGTCAGCGCGCCCTCGTCGGCCGGAGCAGCTCTATATGCCCCAATCCTTCAAGTGTTGAAGACTGTGGGGCGTATTGACGGGTGATGCGTCGCTGGCTTTGATGAGGGCGATTCCGGCGGACTGCCGCGCTCTGTGTGGGAGCGCTCCCGCAGCGCTCCGGCATCGGCACTCTCGTACCACGGAACGCCCCCACCCGCCGGGCGCCCGCGACCGCCTTCCCCCGGCAGCGGCGCCCGGACAGCCTCCAGAGAGGAACGAGACCCATGCGCCTTCAGCTGCGCCGGCGCCTGACCCGCCGACTCGGCCGCAGTGCCGCGGCACTGGCCGCCGCGACCGCGGTCGTCGCCGCGCCGACCGGCCTGCATGCCGCGCATGCCGCCGCACCCACCGCGCCCGCCGCCGCATCCGCCGGTGCCGGCTACTGGCACACCAACGGCCGACAGATCCTGGACGAGGCGAACCAGCCCGTCCGGATCGCCGGCATCAACTGGTTCGGCTTCGAGACCGGCAACTACGTGGCGCACGGCCTGTGGAGCCGCGACTACAAGAGCATGATCGACCAGATGAAGTCGCTCGGCTACAACACCATCCGGATGCCGTACAGCGACGACATCTTCAAGGGCACCCAACCCGCCAGCATCAACACCTCCGGCGGCATGAACGCCGACCTGGCGGGCCTGAACTCGCTCCAGGTGATGGACAAGCTGGTCGGCTACGCCGGCTCGGTCGGGCTCAAGGTGATCCTCGACCGCCACCGCCCGGACTCCGGTGGCCAGTCGGCACTCTGGTACACCTCGGCTGTCCCCGAGTCGACCTGGCTCGCCAACCTCAAGTCCATCGCGGCCCGGTACGCCGGCAACACCGCCGTGGTCGGCATCGACCTGCACAACGAGCCGCACGACCCGGCCTGCTGGGGCTGCGGCGACACCGCGACCGACTGGCGGCTCGCCGCCCAGCGCGGCGGCGAGGCGGTGCTCTCCGCCAACTCCAAGCTGCTGATCTTCGTCGAGGGCGTGCAGACATTCAACGGCAGCTCCACCTGGTGGGGCGGCAACCTGCAGGGCGCCGGCCAGTACCCCGTCCAACTGAGCGTCCCCAACCGGGTGGTGTACTCCGCGCACGACTACGCGACCAGCGTCGCGCAGCAGCCGTGGTTCTCCGACCCGTCCTTCCCCGCCAACATGCCGGCGATCTGGGACAAGAACTGGGGCTACCTGTTCAAGCAGGACATCGCCCCCGTCTGGGTCGGCGAGTTCGGCACCACCCTGCAGTCGACGACCGACCAGCAGTGGCTCAAGGCCCTTGTGCAGTACCTGCGGCCGACCGCCCAGTACGGCGCCGACAGCCTCAGCTGGACGTTCTGGTCCTGGAACCCCAACTCCGGTGACACCGGCGGCATCCTCAACGACGACTGGACGACCGTCAACACCGTCAAGGACGGCTACCTCGCCGACATCAAGGCACCCGGCTTCGGCGGCACCGGCGGCGGGGGCGGCGACACCACCGTACCCAGCACACCGGCCGGACTCACCGTCACAGGCACCACGGCGAGCAGCATCTCGCTCTCCTGGACGGCCGCCACCGACAACACCGGCGTGACCGGGTACGACGTCTACCGCGGCAGCGCCAAGGTCGCCACCGCCACCGCCACCTCCTACACCGACAGCGGGCTGACCGCCGCCACCGCGTACAGCTACACCGTGCGGGCCCGGGACGCGGCCGGGAACGTCTCCGCCGCCTCCACCGCCGTCACCGCCACCACGGCCCCGGCCGGGAGCAACGCAGGCTGCACCGCCGCACTCACGCTCAACGACTGGGGTACCGGCCTCACCGCCAACGTCACCGTCACCAACACCGGCACCACGCCCACGAAGAGCTGGAAGGTCGTCTGGCAGTGGCCCACCGGCCTCAAGGTCACCGGCAGCTGGAGCGCGGACGTCCAGCAGAGCGGACAGACCGTCAGCGCCGCCAACCTCGCGTACAACGGCGTGCTCGCCCCGGCCGGCTCCACCACCTTCGGCGTCCAGGCCACCCGCACCGACAGCGGAGCGGTCGCCACCGCCGTCCCCACCTGCACCGCCACCTCCTGACCCGCGGCGCGGGACGGTGACCTGACCCCCCCTCCCGCGCCCGGCACGACACCGCCGCCGGGGAGCCCGCACTCCCCGGCGGCGGTGTCACCCCACGGGCGCCCCGGCCCGCCGGCGGGTGAGCCCCAACGACGAGATGCCGTCCCTGGTACACGGCTTCGGCCCGCTGGTCGCCGTCAGTCCGCTTCGGCCGGGTCGACGGCGACGAGCTCGACCTCGAAGCCGTCGGTGTTCTCCAGGTACGCCGCGTACGACTGGTCGCCGCCGGCATGCGGGTGCCGGTCGGGGAACATCAGCGTCCAGCCGTGCCGCGGTGCCTCGGCGACCAAGGCGTCCACCGCGTCCCGGCCCTCGACATGGAACGCCAGGTGGTTCAGCCCGGGCCGGCACCGGTCGTGCCGGTCAGCGGTGAGCGCCGGGGACTGCTCGACGACCAGGTAGGTCGCACCGAGCCGCCAGCTGCGGCCGTCGCTCCAGCTCTGGAACAGCGAGTGGCCGAGAGCCTCCAGCAGCCAGCCGAAGGAGTCGACGGCGCGGCCGAGGTCGGACACCCAGATCTCGACGTGGTGCAGCACTCCGGTCGCCGGGCGCGTCACGGCACCACCGGGAGTCGGTTCGGTCGGCTTCAACAGCATCTCCGGCTTCGGTCGTGTCCTATCCCCATCGGCAGTGGATGCGCCGACGCTTCCGGGCGAGGGCGGCCACCCCCTCCAGGATCTCGACTGCCGTCTCCGCCGTGATGGAGTCGGGATCTCCGTCCTGGGCTTCCAGATCAGCCCATTCCGCGGCAATTCCGTGCAGCCGATCCTGGCCGGCGGCGGCGAGGGCGACGCACAGGCGGTCCGAGAGCGCAAACTTCTGGTACCCGTCGTTCGCCATGGGCGCGGCGACGCGCGGTTCTCCTTGGGTCCTGAGCTCTTCGACCGTGAGGCCGGTGAGACGGCTCTCCCAGAAGAGAACGGCGTCATCCGGACAGAAGCACTCACAGGTCAGCGACTCGGAGGCGCGACCGCCCAGGAAGAACTCGACGTCCATCCCCGCATCATCCCAGGCGATTCGGGAGGACACGTGGTGATCCCCTCGGCCCCGGCCAGGCACTGGCGGGGCCGAGGGGACGTTTCGTGGCGTCCTAGGCGCCCGGCTCCCAGGCCACGAGGAGGTCGAGGACACGGCGGTCCCCGTCGAGCTTCAGGGACTCCACCGGACTGCGGCCGTAGAAGGCGAGGACCAGCTCACCCGCCGTGCCCGAGGCGTTGACGTAGGCCGTGTCGGCCTCACCGGGTGACGTGGTAGTCAACAGAGGATCGAGCTCACGGAGCGGCAGCAGACGCGTGACTGGCGGGCACCGCCCGCTGCGGGAGTCCGGCGATTGGTGCTCAACTGGCGCTCCATCAGATTCAGGCCCTGAACCGGCCTTTGTGGCAGACAACGTGCCATTGGAATGCGGCGCCCCGGCCTGTCAGCCGCGGCCGAACGATGCGCGGCCCTTCTGGTCCTCTGCCCACGGATGCGCCCGGCACTCCTTGACCGTCAGCTCGCATCAGTCCGTCAGCGGCGGATCGGTGGGTCCCGGAGCCACCAGAACTGTTTGTGCGGCGGATGTCGTTCGCCGATCATGAGAGGTCTACTGGATGCTCCAGCGGTGCGGGTGGTCGGGATTGTCGGGACAGGCGAAGATGTTGAGCTCGCCCCAGCGGCCCACGGTGACCAGCGTCGGACTGGCGTGTGGGTGAGGGGGTAGGCCTTGCTCCTCCAGCGGCGTCCAGCTGCCGCTGCCGCCGTCCCACTCCGAACTGTCGACGGTCAGCAGCAGGTGCATAGGTGTCCCGCAGGTGTGACAGTCCATGGGAGCCGGATCTGTGGCGTGCCAGGAGGCGAAGCCGCCGACGCGCCAGCCCGGCGGGATGGACAGGTCGTACTGGTAGCCGACCACCGATTCGGCGTCCTCGCCCTCCGACTGCTCGGCCTCCTCCTCCAGCGCTTCTTCCCAGGCGTCGATCCGAGCGCACAGGTCCTCCGGGAGGAGGCCGGCGAACGGGTAGGTGGCCACCTGCTCCGGATGCAAGACGCACGGCTCCGGCACGTACCCCTGATGACCGACGACCTCCGGCAGCGGCGGTGCGGCCAGCACCTCGGTGACCTCCCACGACCGGCGCCAGCGAAGGTCGAGCAGCATCCCGGAGCGGCTCGGGCCATGTGCGTCGAAAGGGCACCAGAACACCTGGAGCAGATCGCAGTCGTCCGGGCCTGCGGGCAGGTCGGGTATGTCCCTCCGGTACAGCTGCGCAAGGCCGATCAGCGGCAGGGGATATGTCGCGGCAGGCCCTTCGACGCGGTGTCGCCGGTCGAGTTCATCGAGCAACTGTCGTTCCTCGTCGGTGGGGCCGGGGTTTGGTTCACGACGCCATGCAGATGCCAGGATCTGCCGTCGCCGGTGGATGTCGGTCGGACGGTGGCCGCGTGCGTGGTTGTGAGGCTCGGTGCATGCCGGCCAGGGTTCGCTTGACGGCCACAACAGCGGCCCGCCCACCGAGCTCGTCGCTATGTCCGGTCGCCCCGGGCGTGGATGGAGCCGGGTGGTGGTGCCTCGGTGGGCCGAAAGCTCTGGGAAGAGCGCCTCGACATCGAGCGGGCGCGGCGGCGTGGTCCTCGACATGCATGCGACCTTAGACAGCTGGCAGCCACCGTGATTCGGCGCCCCTTGAGGCAGCCACCTGCACATCATTGCTGCCGGATTCGTGGACACAACCGCTGTCCGTACTCGCGGAACTTACCGACAGCCGTGTTGTTCAGGGGTGTCCCTGGTAGCGGGCGGTCAGGGTTCGTACCGTCGCGGCGATGCGGTCGCGGAGTTCGGGCGGCGCCAGCACCTCGATGTCCGTGCCGAGTTGGAGGAACTCGCCGTGGGCGTGGTCGATCGACTCGATGGGTACGCGGGTCTGTGTCCATTCGTCGCCCGTGGGTGTCACGCCGAGGCGGCGGGCGCCCTCCGGGGTGAGGCGTACCAGGGCCTCTCCGGTGTGCAGGCGGGCTCGGAAGTCGGCCAGCGAGCTGTTCCAGTGCGCGGCCAGGTCGAACCCGTTCGGGATGGTGAAGTCGTCTTCCAGTGGCTGGAGTTCGAGGATCTGGTCGACCCGGTAGGTGCGGATGCCGGACGGCCCGCCGGCGACCAGGTACCAGCGGCCGGCCTTGAGGACGAGGCCGTACGGTTCCACTCGCCGCTCGATCTCCTCCGGTGCCCGCCAACGCCGGTAGTGGAGTACGACGGCCCGCCGCGTCCACACGGCGGCGGCGACCGTGGCCAGGTGCGGCGTTCGGTCGGCGTCGCCGTACCAGCCGGGGGCGTCGAGCAGGAAGCTCTGCTGGATTCGTCCGGCGTGTTCGCGCAGCTCCGCCGGTAGGGCGGCCCGCAGTTTGAGCTGGGCGGCGGCGAGTGCCTCGCCGAGGCCGAGTTCGGCGGCGGCGCCGGGGAGTGCGGCGAGGAAGGCGGCCTGCGCCTCGTCCGCGGTCAGTCCGGTGAGGCGGGTGCGGTAGCCCTCGACCAGCCGGTAGCCGCCGGCGTGGCCGGCCTCGCCGTACAGCGGGATGCCGGCGGCGCCGAGCGCCTCGACGTCCCGGTACACGGTGCGGACGGAGACCTCGAGTTCGTCGGCCAGCTGCTGGGCCGTCATCCGCCCGCGGTTCTGGAGCAGCAGGAGCAGGGTGACGAGTCGGCTGGCGCGCATGCCGCCCAGTATCCACTGACAGTGGATGTCAGTGGAGTGCCCCTAGCGTGCGACGCATGGACGACTTCGACTTCCTGCACGGCGCCTGGCACGTGGCCAACCGCCGTCTCACCGCACCGCTCGGCTCGGGCCCCCGCACGTGGGTGGAGTTCCCTGGGCATGCGGTGGTCCGGCCGCTGTTCGGGGGCGCCGGCAACATCGACGAGATCACCTTCCCCACGCTCGGCCGGCAGGGCGTGACCCTGCGGTTGTTCGACCGGGAGACGGAGCGCTGGTCGATCCACTGGTCCGACAGCCGGGTGGGCCGGCTGGATCCGCCCGTGGTCGGCGGCTTCACCGGGGACCGCGGCGACTTCCACGGCGAGGACACCTACGACGGCCTGCCGATCCGGGTGCACTTCACCTGGCACCGTCTCGGCCCGGACGCCGCCCGCTGGGAGCAGGAGTTCTCCGCGGACGAGGGCCGTACCTGGGAGCTCAACTGGATCATGGACCTCACCCGCACCGCGGCGGCCGGTGCATGAGCATCGTCGAACTCCGGCAGTACACCCTGCACCCCGGAGCGCGGGAGGCGCTGATCGAGCTGTTCGAGCGCGAGTTCGTGAGCGGCCAGCAGACGGTCGGCATCACCGTCGGCGGCCGTTTTCGCGACCTGGACGACCCGGACCGCTTCGTCTGGCTGCGCGCGTTCCCCGACATGGCGCACCGCAGGCGTTCGCTGGAGGCGTTCTACACCGGTCCGGTCTGGCGGGAGCACCGAGACGCGGCCAACGCCACGATGGTCGACAGTGACGACGTCCTGCTGCTGCGGGGTCCGGGCTTCACGCCGGTGCCGGGCAGCCGCGAGGTGGTGGCGACCGTCTGCCGCCCGTCCGACGAGGCTGCCTTCGAGACGTACGCCGCCCGGCACCTGGGCCCGGGCCACGCGCTGCACCGCACCGAGGACGCCGAGAACGACTACCCCCTCCTGCCCGTCCGCACCGGGGAGGTCGTCCGGGTCTGGTTCGGCCCGGCGGAGCCACCACCCTGGCCGGCCCGGCGACTGCGGCTGGAACCCGTGACGACGTGAGTGGCCGGTCCTGCTCTCGCGGATCCGGCTCTCCGGTAGGGCCCGGAAACGGAGTTGACCGTGCGTCGGGGCCGCGGCTTGGCTACTGCCGTGAATGACGTGAATGACGTGAGTGATCTGCACTTTCGGCCGGTGGACGGCGAGGCCGCGCTCGAGGAGTGGCGGCAGGTCCACAACACGATCATCCCGACCGCACCGCTCGCGCTCGACGAGGTGCGGCGGAACGCGGAGCGGTACCACCTGGAGGTCGCCCGCCTGGGCGGCGAAGCCGTGGGCTGCTCGACCGTCCGTCCGCCCACCGAGGAGGAGCCGGCGGCGACGGTGATCGCCCGGGTGCTGCCCGAGCACCGGGGACGGGGCATCGGTGGCCTCATCTACCGCCAAGGGCTGGCCCGGGCACGTGAGTTCGGCGCCGAGCGGATCGAGACGATCGTCCTGGCCTCCAACACCGAGGGGCTCGCCTTCGCGCTGGCCCGGGGTTTCGTCCAGGTCGAGGAGTACCTGCTGCCGGGCGACACCGTGCCCTTCCTCACCCTGCGCCTGAGCTGACGCGCGCGGGACGGCACGGCGGGCTGTGCGCCGCCGTGCCGTCCGCTGTCGTGCCGTCCGCCGGGGGGTGGGGATCAGCCCGCCGTGCAGCCGCCGACCACGGGGGCCGCGGTGTTGCCGTTGGTCTGCACGGTGAAGCCGAAGCTGGTGGAGGCGCCGGCCGCCAGGCTGCCGTTGCCGTTCGGCTTCATCGTCATGACGTTGCCCGTGCCGTCCCAGCTCGGGCTGCCGTTCCAGGTGGCGGACACCTTCTGCGGCGGGGTGACGGTCACCGTGACGGTCCAGGTGGTGATCGCGGTACTGCCCGCCCGCACCGTCACCTGGCCGTTGAAGCCGCCGTTCCAGCTCTGGGTGAGGCTGTAGGTGGCCGCGCACGAGGCCGTGCCACCGCCACCGCCGCCCGAGCCGCCGAGGGCGGTCAGGACCGCCGTGTAGGCGGGCTTCTTTCCGTAGTTGCCGTCGAACAGCAGCGGGGTGCCGCTGCTGCGCCAGGAGTACTTGTCGGTGATGCCCCACACCGTGAGGCCGGTGCAGCGGGAGACCGCCAGGCAGGCGTTGACCACGTTGGTGTAGCTGGTGGCCTGCGCCGACCCGGAGCCCTCGATGTCGAGTTCGGTGATCTGGACGTCGACGCCGAGGTCGGCGAAGCGCTGCAGGTTGGCCCGGTAGTCGGAGGGCACCGGCGAGGCGCTGTTGAAGTGAGACTGGAAGCCCACGCAGTCGATCGGCACGCCGCGCTGCTTGAAGTCCTTCACCATCGCGTAGACCGCGTTGCTCTTCGCGTTCTGCCCGTCGGTGTTGTAGTCGTTGTAGCAGAGCTTGGCGTTGGGGTCGACGGAGCGGGCGGTGCGGAACGCCTCCTCGATGTAGCCGTCGCCGAGCTTGTCCTGGAAGGGCGAGCTGCGCCGGGCGCCGCTGCCGCCGTCCTGGAAGGCCTCGTTGACGACGTCCCAGGCGTAGATCCCGCCCTTGTAGTGGGTCATGACCTGGGTGATGTGGTTGTTCATCGCGGTGCGCAGGTCGGTGGCGGAGAGCCCGCCGACCCAGCCGGGCAGCTGGGAGTACCAGACCAGGGTGTGGCCGCGGACCTTCATGCCCTTGCCCCGGGCGTGGGTGACGATCTGGTCGGCGGCGGAGAAGGTGAACGAGTTGCGGGTGGCCTCGACGGCGTCCCACTTCATCTCGTTCTCGGGGGTGACCGCGGTGAACTCGGTGTCCAGGGTGCCGGCGTAGGCCGATTCGCCGAGGTGGCCGGCGGCCACGGCGGTGCCGAAGTAGCGGCCCTTGGCGGCGGCGGACGCGCCGAGGGTGCTCGCCGCGTCGGCGGTGCCGGCCGCGCCGGCCAGACCGGCGGCGGCGAGCAGGCCGGCGGTACCGGTGAGCAGTGCACGCCGGAGCATCCCCGGGGAACCGGGGGAGCGGTGGATCATCGACAACCTCTTCTTCCGTCGGCCGGACGGCCGTGGGGAGACCGTCCGGACAGGCTGGGTGGGACCTGTTGCGGTGCTGTGCATCCGCCACGCGGCCAGCGGCGGGAGGTCGATCGCCGATGAGTATGTCGCCGTTGTCGACGGTTGGTCAATACTGAGTTTCGATATCAACGGCGAAAGTTTCCATAGGGGTTCGCGAGCCTCTCGCGGCAGATCAGCGGAGGCTCGACCGGTGCGCGCCAGCGTCCGATGCGGCCAGGCGTGAGCGAGGGGAAGAATGATCGACCGAAAAGTTTCGGCGGCAGGCGGGCATGCGCGCGTGAGGGCATGCGAAAGGGCCGGGCGCCGCAGGGGGTGTGTGGGCATGCGGCGCCCGGCGGGCGGCCCGGAGGGTGGTTCCGGGCCGCCGACGGGGGATGGTCAGCGGTCGGCGCCGGCGGGCAGGTTGAAGCTCAGGGCGGGGGAGGCGTTGGCGGCCAGGGTGTGGGCCTGGGCCGGCCACCAGACGCCCGCGGCCGGGTCGGCGGCGCCGTACTCGGGGTCGGTGCCGCCGGTGGTGCCGCGGGTGCAGCTGCCGTCGGACTCGCCCGGCACCTTGAGCCAGAGGAAGGCGTCCAGCAGTGGCGTCCCGGTGTTCGCGGTCGGCCGGGTTCCCAGGCCGCGGCCGGGCGGGTTGCACCAGGTCTGGGCGTCCGGGTAGCTCGCGGTGGGTGTCCAGGGCCCCTGGCCGTTGCGGCTGCTGTCGACGACGAAGTGCGGCAGCTTCGCGTCCGCGGGCACGCGCGCGGTGTACCAGGCGTCCGCGTCGGCCTGCGGCCAGTACTGGTTGGCGCAGTCGTCGGCCACCGCGCCCGGGGTGTGGGTCAGGTACCAGGTGCACTTGGCGACCTGGGTGCCGTAGCGCACCAGATCGGCGTCGCGCTGGTAGTTGGAGACGTTGAGGAAGAAGCCCTGGGTGCGCTCCACGCCGCCGTCCACCAGCAGCTTCGCCATGGTGCCGGTGGACTGCCAGCCGCTGTGCCCGGCGTCCAGGTAGACGGCTGCGTGCGGCTGCCGGGCGAGCCGGTCGACGGCGCCGTTGATCTCGGCCAGCCGGTCGGCCTGCTGCTGTGCGGTGCCGCCGCAGAAGGCGGGGCTGAGGGCGAGGCCGTCCGGCTCCAGGACGACGACGGTGCCGCGGTCGCCGATGCCCCGGGCGAGGCCGTCGATCCAGGCGGCGTACTCGGCGGAGTTGGAGGCGCCGCCGGCGGAGTACTGCGAGCAGTCCCGGCCCGGCACGTTGTACGCCACGACCACCGGGGTCTGGTGCTGCAGGGCGGCCCTGGACTGGAGCTTCGCCATCGCGGCGGTGCTCTCCTGCGGGGTGGCGGTGCCGTTGAACCACTGCGCCACCGGGTACGAGCCCATCTTCGCCATGGCGAGCGCGTTGCCCCAGTCGCCGGCCCGCAGGTCGTCGGCGGCCTGGTGCAGGGCCTTGCTGTCGAGGTCGACGTAGAAGCCGGCGCCGGGACCGGGGACGCGGCCGGTGCTTCGGTCGTGGCCGGTGGCGGCGGTCGCGGTCGCGGGCAGGCAGCAGACCGCTGCGACGGCGGCGAGGGCTGCGCTCGCGGCCGCGATTCGACGGCGTGGGCGGGACACGTGCGGCTCCTAGGGCTGGCGTGCGGGCTGCGCAGGGTGAGGGTGCGAGCCGCTCGTGGGAGCGCTCCCAAGCGCGAGGGAAGTTCTAGTCGGAGCCGTCCGCGGCGTCAAGGCTTCGCGCAGGCCGTTCACCCTGCTGAACTATGGGCCGACCGCGACGAAGCGTGGGCCGGGCGCAAGGGCCGCTCTATCGTCACCGTCCGCTCGCGTCCGTAGCATTGACGTGGTGTCAGGTTCGCGGCTGCGGTCTGGCCATGGATGCAACCGGTGTTCAGTGATGTGAACATCGAGACGGACGGCTGCGCCGACCTGTTCCGCAACGACCTCGGCGCGACCACCGCCGCATCACCAGGACCGGCGGCTTCACCGTCGCGTCCTACGGCTACGACCCGACCGGCGCGGACACCGTGGCGGCCGTGGACACCGCGGGTGCCGGCACCGGCCGGATCTGACGCCCCGGCACAGCGCGGCGCCGGCGGTCCCGGGCTCGTCGCCCGGGGCCGCCGGCGCCTGTGCGCGTGCGGTGCCGCGATTACTTGATCTTCAGGACCTGGCCGGGCTTGATGAGGTCCGGGTCCTGGCCGATGGTGCCCGAGTTGCCGTCGTAGACGGACTTCCAGCCGCCGAGCTTGTTCTTGTTGGAGATGTCGGAGAGCGTGTCGCCGGGCGCCACGGTGTAGGTGGCGGGCTCGGTCTGCTGCGGCGCCGGGGTGGCCGTGGCGGCCTCGGTCGCGGTGCTCGTCGAGGCGGGGGCGGCCGGGCCGGTCGGGGCGGTGGTCGGGTCGGTCGCCGTCGGCGCGCCGGTGGACGGGGCCGGGGTGACCGGCAGGCCGGTGATCGGGTCGATCGTCGGTGCCGTCGTGGTGTCCGGGGCGGGGGTGCCGGGGGCCGTGGTGCCCGGCGCCGTGGTCGTGGTGCCGCCCGGGACGGTCGGCGCGGTGGTGCCGGTGCCCGGCGCGGGGGGCGTGGTCGGGACCTGGCCCGGCGTCGGCGTGGTGGAGTTCGACTGACCGGGGGCGGTGGCTGCCGGGCCGGTGTAGTAGTCGTAGATCTCCTGGCTCGTCGTCCAGTACCACTGCCCGTCGACCTGATACCAGTACACGCCGTTCGCGTCCCGGCCCTGCATGCCGGTGAAGACCGGCGCCGAGGCACCGCGCTCGGCGGGCGTGGTGGTGGTCGGAGCCGGGGTCGTGGGGACGGTCGGCTCGACCGTCTCCGGCTTGCCCTCGCCGGTGAGGCCCGCGGTGGTGGCGCAGTGCCCCCAGGCCTTGGCGCCGCGGTCCGAGAGGACCCGCTCGGCGACGCTGATCTGCTCCTCCTTGCTGGCCCGGTCGGGCGTGGAGGCGAACTTGTCGCCGCCGTACGCGACCCAGGTGCGGAGGTCGAGTTGGAGCCCGCCGTACTCGCCGTTGCCGGCGGCCTTCCCCCAGTTGCCGGCGGTGGCGCACTGGGCGACGGCGTCCCAGGTGGTGACCGGGGCGGCGTGGGCGCCCGTGGCGGTGAGCAGGGGGATCGCCAATCCTGCGCCTGCCACGCCGGCGACCGCGACGGCACGCTCGGTCTGGGTGGGGCGGCGGTGACGGCCCGAGCCGATGAAACCCATCAGTTCCCTCTCCGCACGCCTGCGAGGTGAGCTGTCGGGTTCGGACCGGGAGGTGGCCCGGCCGCGCTGAGGCGGCTTCACCCCTAGCCGTGTGGGGCCGGCGTCGAAACGTGGGTCCCCCGTCCCTGCCCAAGGTCTGGTCGGTGACCCGGTGGACGCGGTGGGCAGGGTTCGGCGTGCCGCGTCTTGGGTGCCCGTGCTGTCGGGCTGAGGTGGACATTAGAGGGATCGTCACCGCGATAACAAGCCAGCATCCCGAACATCACACAATCATCACGAGTGCTTCGGTGCCACATGCGCGTATTTCGGCCGCCCGCCCCGGTGTGCGCCACCGCCCGCCGGGGCGCCGCCGCAGGTCGGAGGGGATGCCGTACCGGCCTGACGTGTCCGCGACGGCGAGCCTCGGACGAATTCCCGGGAATTCCCTGGGAATTCCTCCGGGGAAAATGCGCGGACGCCGACCGGTGTCGGTGGGGTGAAATGCCGACTGCCGCCCCGCCGCGGTCCGCCGCCGTGCCCCGCCCGGACGATCACGGCACGAACGGATCGCCCCGCCGGGGCGGAGTGGAAGGTTCGGGTCCGCCACGGGGTCCGACCCCGGCCCTCGTTCGTGTCGGAACGGGCCGAGGGCGCCGACTGTCCGCTCACCCCTCGGCGGGCCAGCAGGCCAGCACCGCCGCGGCCTCCTCCGCGGTCAGCGGCCGGTGACCGATCGCCACGTCGTCCTCGTCGAAGGAGCACTCCGCGTACAGCAGCAGCACCGACCGGCCGTCCTCCT
Organism: Kitasatospora sp. NPDC085879; assembly: GCF_040686255.1. Taxonomy (NCBI): domain Bacteria; kingdom Bacillati; phylum Actinomycetota; class Actinomycetes; order Kitasatosporales; family Streptomycetaceae; genus Kitasatospora; species Kitasatospora sp. NPDC085879. The sequence goes on from NZ_JBFBJZ010000002.1 coordinate 73,321, forward strand.
CCCGCAGCACCGCGCGGCGCCCCAGATCGCCCTGGGCGGACCACTCCACGTACCGCAGCGGGCCGCACCGGACGCTGATCCGGTCCACCCGGGAGCCGTCCGGCGGGAGCAGGCCGGCGATCGACCCCGCCGAGGAGGGCGCCCAGCGCTCCGGCGCCTCCGTGATCCGGACCACCTCGTCGACCGAGACCCGCACCCAGGCCGCGCCCGGGCGTTCGTCCGCCACCGCCAGCGGGGTGCAGCGGACCAGGGCGTGCGCCGGCAGTTCCTCCGGATGGTCGGGCGTGCCGTTCGCCGCCGTCGCGGCCGGGGTGAACAGGCACCAGAACGGCCCGTCCACGAGCAGCGGCCCGTCCAGGCCGATCATCCGCCGCTCGCCGGCCACCGGCAGCCGGTCGGTCGGGACGATGCCCCGGCCGTCGTACGGCGAGTCGGTGGGGTCGGGATCGGGCCAGTGGACGAGGGTGGTGCCGGCCGCGCCCGCCCACTCCGGCACGGGCGAGGCGGACCAGGCGCGGCGCGGCGTGCAGCCGCAGCCGGCGCCCGCCACGGAGACGATGACGGTCATGCACCGCATGGTGGCAAAGCCGCCGGCGCCCCCGGCCGGCGGGGCCCGGGCGGGCCGCTTCGCTCGGATCCCGGTGGGCCGTCACACCGCCTTCGCGGCCGGCTCCGGGGCGGGCACCGCCTGCTCGGCCGCCGGTCGGCCGCGCAGGCCGAGGAAGACGGCGAGGGCGGCGAGCAGCACGGGGACGGCGACCACCCGCAGGCCGACGGCCATGCCGGCGGTGAACTCGGCCGGGCCGTGGGCGGTGCCGCCGCCCGTACGGGAGGCGAGCACGGTGCCGACCACGGCGACCCCGAGGGCCGCGCCGAGCTCCCGCGCCGCGGTGTTCAGCCCGGCGCCCAGACCGGCCTGCCCGGGCGGGAGTTCGGAGACCACCGCGTGGGTGAGGCCGGGCGCGGACAGGCCCATACCGGCCGAGAGCAGCAGCAGCCACAGCGCGTAGACGGGGTACGGGGTGCCGGGCCCGGCGCTGGAGACACCGAGCAGACCGGCCCCGATCAGCGCCAGTCCGGCGCCCGCCACCGGCCGCACCCCGTGCCTGGCCTGCAGCCGCCCGGCGAACCGCGGCACCAGGGCCATGCCGACGGTCAGCGGCACGATGGCGAAGCCGGTGCGGGCCGCCGAGTACCCCTTGGCGTACTGCAGGAACTGCGAGTTGACGAAGAACAGCGCGAAAAGGCCGAAAAACGATGCTGCCGTGCCCAGAACGGCGGCCCGCAGCCGCCGGGAGCGGAACACCCGCGGATCGATCAGCGGCCGCCGGGCCGCCAGGCCGTACCCGGTGAAGGCGGTCAGCAGCGCCGCGCCGACCGCGAATCCGGCCAGGACGGGAGCCGAGGCCCAGCCGTGCGAGGGGCCCTCGATGATGCCGTAGAGCACCGCGGCGGTACCGCCGATGAGCAGGGCCGAGCCGGCCGGGTCGGGCGTGGAGTCGTGGCGCGGCAGATCGGGGACGGTGCGCAGCACGGCCGCGGCGAGCAGCCCGGAGAGCGGGAGCATCGCCCAGAACAGCGCCGGCCAGGGCAGGAACTGGGCGGTCAGTCCGCCGCCGACGTTCCCCGCCAGGCCGCCGAGGCCGACCGCCAGTGTCCAGGAGGCGAGGGCCTGCACGCGCCGCTCCGGGCCGGCCAGGTGGACGAGGACCGCCATGGTGGCGGGCATGATCAGCGCGGCGCCTGCGCCGGAGACCGCGCGCCCGGCGATCAGTGCGGCGACCGAGCCGAGGGAGCCACCGGCCGCGCTCAGGCAGGCGCCGGCGGCGAACAGGGCGAGGCCGGCGAGCAGCGCCCGCCGCCGGCCCCAGCGGTCGCCGCAGGCGCCGGCCGGGATGAGCAGCCCGGCGAAGACGATGACGTACGCGTCGACCGTCCACAGCAGTCCGTCCGAGGAGGGGTGCAGGGCGGAGGCGGCGAGCTGAGGGATCATCAGGTTGATCGCCGCGACCATGCTCTGGGCGACGAGCACGCAGGCGCACATCGCGAGCAGGGTGGACCGGCGCAGGGCCGGCGGGGTGTTTTCGGGCATGGGCAGGTGGGCTCCTTCCGGAGCGAGGGTGTGTGGGTTCCCGTCCACCGTAGGCCGGTGCTTGGATTGCTTCCAGTGCATGTTTCGCACGGAAGGAATGCACGGAATGCAATCGGGAATGGACCTCAACCTGCTGGTCGCGCTGGACGTCCTGCTGGAGGAGCGCAGTGTGTCGGGGGCGGCGGCCCGGCTGCACCTGTCCGAGCCGGCGACGAGCCGCACCCTGGGCAGGATCCGCCGGGCGCTCGGTGATCCCGTGCTCGTCCGGGCGGGCCGGTCGATGGTCCCCACCCCGCACGCCCTCGCGATCCACCCGGAGGTGCGGGCAGTGGTGGAGCGCGCCCGTGGGCTGTTCAGCGCCGCCGGACAGGTCGATCTGCGCACCCTGGACCGGACGTTCACCGTCCTCGCGCACGACGCCTTCGCCGCCGCGCACGGGGCGGCGCTGTTCGCCCGCACCGCGGCGGAGGCGCCCGGGGTACGGCTGCGCTTCCTCGGCGAGAGCCATGTGGACGCGCCGGCGCTGCGTGAGGGCACCGCGGACCTGGAGGTCGGCGTGATCGACACCACCGCGCCCGAGGTGCGGGTGGAACAGCTCTACGAGGACCGCATGCTGGCCGTCGTCCGGCCCGGACACCCGCTGCTGGACGGGCCGTCGACCCCGGAGCGGTTCGCCGCCGGGCGGCATCTCGGAGTCTCCCGGCGCGGCCGGCCGCACGGGCCGATCGACACCGCGCTCGCCGAACTCGGGCTCTCCCGCACGGTGGTGGGCACGGTGGCGACCTATCCGGCGGCGCTCTTCGTGCTGCGGACCACCGACCTGGTCGGCCTGACCACCGCCCGCAGCCGCCACCTGGCCGAGGCGCTCGGCCTGGTGGCGGTCGAGATCCCGCTGGACCTGCCCGCGCTGCCGTTCGGCCTGGCCTGGCACCCGCGGCACGACGCCGACCCGGCGCACGCCTGGCTGCGCTCCTGCGTACGGGAGTTGCTGACGCGGGACTGAGCGGCGCGGGTGGCATCCGCGTCACCGGCCGGACGGGCGGTGCGGGTTCAGGCGGGCAGCGGCGGCAGGTCCTCGGCGGTGATGGCGTGGTCGGCCGGGGTGATCGGGGAGGGCAGTTCGTCCCGGCCGGTGAGGTAGCGGTGCACGGACGCGGCCGCCGCCCGGCCCTCGGCGATCGCCCAGACGACCAGGGACTGCCCGCGGCCCGCGTCGCCCGCGACGAAGACACCCTCCGGCCCGGCGGCGAACCGCCCGTCCCGCGCCAGGTTGCCGCGGCCGTCCAGGCCGAGGCCCAACTGCTCCGCCAGACCGGTGCCGTGCTCCGGGCCGGAGAAGCCCAGGGCGAGCAGCACCAGGTCGGCCGGGATCGCGTGCTCGGTGCCGGCCACCGGCGTGCGGCTGCCGGGCGCCGCGTCGGCGATCCGGACGGCGGTGACGTGCCCGCCGCCGTCCGCGTCGAAGCACACGGTGGTCGAGGCGTAGGCCCGGATGTCAGGGTCCGGCAGTGCGGGCGGCCGTAGTTCGCCGGCCTCCTCGTGCGAGGTGGTCGCCCGGTGCACCTTGGGGTGGACCGGCCACGGCTGCGTTTGCGGGCGGTCCTCCGGCGGCCGCGGGTTGATGTCCAACTGCCGGACGTCCAGCGCCTCCTGGCGGATCGCGGTGCCGACGCAGTCGGCCGCGGTGTCGCCGCCGCCGATCACCACCACATGCCGGCCGTGCGCGCTGACCGGGGACTGCGGCAGGTCGCCGGCCACCACCCGGTTGGCCAGTGGCAGGTACTCCATCGCCTGGTGGATGCCGGTCGACTCCCTTCCGGGGACCGGGAGTTCGCGCCAGGCGGTGGCGCCGACCGCGATCACGACGGCGTCGCTGTCGGCCCGCAGCCGGTCGGCGGGCAGGTCCCGGCCGACGGCCACGCCGGTGCGGAACCGCGTCCCCTCCGCCCGGAGCTGCTCGATCCGGCGGTCCAGGCGGTGCTTCTCCAGCCGGAAGTCCGGGATGCCGTAGCGCAGCAGGCCGCCGATCCGGTCGGTGCGCTCGTACACGGTGACGGTGTGGCCGGCCCGGGTGAGCTGCTGGGCGGCGGCCAGCCCGGCCGGGCCGGAGCCGACCACCGAGACGGTGCGGCCGGTGCGGCGCCCGGGCGGTCGGGGCGGCTCCAGCCCGTGCTCCCAGGCATGGTCGGCGATGGCCAGTTCGACGTTCTTGATGGTCACCGGGTCGGCGATGATGCCCAGCACGCAGGCGCTCTCGCAGGGCGCCGGGCAGAGCCGGCCGGTGAACTCCGGGAAGTTGTTGGTGGCGGCCAGCCGCTCGACGGCGTCGCGCCAGTCGTCCGCGGAGACCAGCCGGTTCCACTCCGGGACGAGATTGCCCAGCGGACAGGCCTGGTGGCAGAAGGGAAGGCCGCAGTCCATGCAGCGCGCCGCCTGGTCGCTGATGATCGGGAGCAGCGCCCGGTGCTCGTACACCTCCTCCCAGTCGTGCACCCGGGCCGCGACGGCACGGCGGGTGCGGAGCAGCCGCGGCGTGGTGAGGAACGCCTTGGGGTCGGCCATCGTCGGCCTCCAGCGGTGCGGTTCGGCGCTGGGCGTCAGGGCGTGGCGCTGGGCGTCAGGGTGGGGGTCGGGCAGGAACTGCGGAGGCGGGTGCAGGGGGCGGCGCGGGGCCGGGGGCGCGGAGCCGGAGGGTGCGGGGACGGCGGGCGCGGCCGGGGGGGGGGGGGGGGGGGGGGGGGCGCCCGGCCCCCCCCCCCCCCCCGGCTTGGACAGCGGGACGGCGTCCCGGCTCAGCGGGCCGCCGGGACCTGCTCGCCGACCGGCTCCGCCGGGCTGTCCGCGGGGTCGACCCGGGCCGGCCACCAGGCCCGCGCACCGAGGTCGTGGACGAGCGCGGGGACGAGCAGCGAGCGGACCAGCAGGGTGTCCAGCAGCACGCCGAAGGCGACGATGAAGGCGATCTGCACCAGGAACGCCAGCGGGATCACCGCGAGGGCGGCGAAGGTCGCGGCCAGCACCACACCCGCCGAGGTGATCACCCCGCCGGTCGCGGTGAGCGCCCGCAGCACGCCCTCCCGGGTGCCGTGCCGCAGCGACTCCTCGCGGGCCCGGGTCATCAGGAAGATGTTGTAGTCCACGCCCAGGGCCACCAGGAAGACGTAGCCGTACAGCGGGACGGACGGGTCGGTGGCCGGGAAGCCGAACACGTGCGGGAAGACCACCGCACAGACGCCGAGCACCGCCAGGTACGACAGCGCCACGCTCGCCGCAAGGATCAGCGGCGCCACCAGCGAGCGCAGCAGCACGATCAGGATCAGCAGAATGCACAGCAGCACCACCGGGACGATCACGCCGCGGTCCCGCGAGGCGGTCGCCCGGGTGTCCTCCTGCTGCGCGGTGTAGCCGCCGACCAGGGCGTCCGCGCCCGCCACCGCGTGGACGGCGGTGCGCAGCCGGAGCACCGCCGCCACGGCGGCGTCGCCGTCCGCCGGGTCGGCCAGGGTGGCGTCCAGCCGGACGAGGCCGTCGACCACCTTCGCCGGGCCGCCCGGCGCGCCGCCGGTGAAGGCCGCGACCGCGCTCACCCCGGGGACGGCGCGGGCGGCCGTCGTGACCGCCGCCGCCCGGTCCTCCTTCGCGACGATCACCGCGGGGTTGCCGGAGCCGCCGGGGAAGTGCGCCGACAGCACCCGCTGGGCGACGACGCTCGGCTGCTCCTTGACGAACAGGTCGGTCTGCGCGACACCTCGGGCGTCCAGCGCGGGCGCGAAGGCGGCGCAGGCCACCAGCGCGGCCAGGGCCGCCACCCAGGTCGTCCGGGGCCGGCGCCCCACCAGCGAGGCCACCCGCCGCCAGATGCCGTGCACCGGGGCGGAGCCGTCCGCCGGCGGCCGGGCCGGCCAGTAGGCGGCGCGGCCGCACAGCACCAGCGCGGCGGGCAGGAAGGTCAGCGCCGAGACCACCGCGCAGCAGATGCCGATCGCCCCGACCGGGCCGAGCGCCCGGTTGTTCGTCAGGTCGGAGAGCAGCAGCACCAGCAGGCCCAGGGCGACCGTCAGCCCGGACGCGACGATCGGCTCGGCGGAGCGCCGCCAGGCCGTCCGCATCGCGGCGAACCGGTCCGGGTGCAGCGGGAGCTCCTCGCGGAAGCGGGCGGTCAGCAGCAGGGCGTAGTCGGTCGCCGCGCCGATCACCAGGATCGACAGCAGGCCCTGGATCTGCCCGTCCACCCGGACCACGCCGTGCTGCGCCAGCACGGCCACCAGGGCGCAGGCGACTCCGAGCGCGAAGACCGCGCCGACGATCACCAGCAGCGGCAGCAGCACGCTGCGGTAGACGGCGAGCAGGATCACCAGGACCACTCCGAGCGCGACGCTCAGCAGCAGGCCGTCGACGCCGGCGAAGGCGCCGCCGAGGTCCGCCGCGATCGCCGCCGGGCCGGCCAGTGCGACGGTGGTGCCGGGCACCTGCGCGACCCGGGCGCGGACGGCGTCCACGCTGTCCACGGTCGCCCGGCCGAGGTCGGAGCGGAGCGCCACCACGCCCTCCAGCGCGCGCCCGTCCGCGGACGGCTGGGCGGGGGAGGCCTGGCCGGTCGCGCCCGGCACCGTTGCGGCCGCCCGCAGCGCGCGGTCGGCGGCGGTGCGCTGCTCGGCGGTGACCGAGCCCTCGCGGGCCTCCCAGACCACGATCACCGGGAGGCTGCCCTCGGCCTGGAAGCCCTTCTCCAGCGCGGCGACCCTGGTGGACTCGGCGCTCTTCGGCAGGAACGCGGCCCGGTCGTTGGTGGACACCTCGGACAGGCGGCCCGCGAAGGAGCCGAAGGCCCCGCCCAGCGCGAGCCAGACGAGGACGAGGGCCAGGGGCAGCAGGAACCGGATACGGCGAGGTGGCACGGGGGTCCTCCGGATCGGTCGACGGTCGGCGCGATGATATCTCAATCATTGAAAGACTTGACCATTGAGATAATCGGAGCGGGGCTGTCACGCCCTAGGCTGGGGGCGACCCGTGCGAGACCCGCCCGGTCCGCCCGTGTGCGCGACCCGTCGAGAGGTGACCCTTGTCCGACCAGGAGCCGACCGCCGAAGCGCCCCGGCCGCCCGACAGCAAGGCCTTCGGCAACCTCCTGCAAGGGCTCGCCTCCGAGATGAACCTGCTCGGCCACGACTTCGCCGCCGCCCAGGGCCTGCACGCCACCGACGTCCAGGCGCTGCTCGCGATCATGCGCGGCTCCACCGGCATCACCCCCGGCCCCGTCACCCCGAGCCGGCTGCGCGAGGAGCTCGCCCTCACCTCCGGAGCGGTGACCGCCGTCCTCGACCGGCTGGAGCGCGCCGGACACATCCACCGCAGCCGCGACGCCGCCGACCGCCGCCAGGTCCAGGTCCACTACAACCCCGGCGCGAGCAGGATGGCCGCCGCCTGGTTCGCCCCCGTCGCCGCCTGCACCGACTCCGTGGCCGCCGAGTTCAGCCCGGACGAACTGCGGACCGTCGCCCGCTTCCTCGGCCGGATGACCACCGGCCTGGAGGAACTGCGTCGCACCCGCCGCGACGACGCCGGGGCCGCCGGGGCCGATGCGGCGAGGGGCGGCGCGGTGCGGGTGGCTGCGCAGGCCGGCGGGGGTGCGCAGGCCGGTCCGGATTCGGAACCTCCGATTCGCATATGACGAACCGTAACGGGTAATGCACTCCCAGTGATTGACGGCGTCCGTCCAACACGCGGCGGACCTGCAACCGGGAGGCGGCGATGGCAACGGTCTTCAGCGCGGACTTCACGTCGGCACGGCAGTGGGTGGCGGGGCGCACCAGCGCCTATCCCCGGATGGGGCCCACCAACAGGAGCGACCACAAGCTCGACCACCTCACCACCGCCTACTGCCCGGGAGGCGTCTTCGCCGCCACCCGGCGGCTCGGCAGCGACCTGTGGGACTGCAACCTGCTCACCACCGAAGGCAGCCCGGACGGCTTCCAGCTGCTGCCCGGCGACGTCATGCTCGCCCGGGTCACCCTCCCCACCGCGCTCGGCGCCTGGCCCGCCATCTGGACCTGGCGGGACGGCGGCAACGAGATCGACGTCTTCGAGTACCACCCGGACAACCCGGACCTGCTGGAGGTCTCCAACCACGTCCGCGGCGGCTACCGCTACTGGCACGGCGGCCCCGCCGGCATAGCCCCCGGCGCCACCGTCGAGCTCCGCACCGTTTTCGGCAGCACCTCCGTCGACTGGTACGCCAACGGTGTCGCCGTCTACTCCGACCTCCGCGGCGTCGGATCCGCCTGGCACGCCTACCTGATCGTCAACCTCTCCGTCTCCGACGGCACCTACCACCCGCGCCCGCCCGTCAACGGCCCCGCCCGGCTCAGCTGGACCTGCCACAGCCTCGTCGTCGAACGCTGACCGCCGCCGCCCGGCCACCACAGCCCCGGCCCTCCGCGGCCCCGCACCGACCCGCCCCAGCACCCGACCGGCCCGCGCCGCCGGGTGCCCGGGCCGCCCGCCGCTCCTTCGACGCACCTCGGGCGCGCACAGGCCGTCACCCGAACGGCCGCCCCTGGCCGGCACGCCGCCGGTGGCCCACCCTGGAAGTGTCGGCCCCGCCCCCGGGCACCACGGCCCCGCACCCGGCCGACCGCCGACGGGAGGACGCGATGACCCCGACGAAGACCCGGAAAGTCCTGGTGGCCTACGGCAGCAAGCACGGCGCCACCGCCGGGATCGCCGCCGAGATCGGCATCACCCTCAGACAGGACGGCTTCGACGCCGCCGTCCTCCCGGCCGGCGAGGTCCGCGACGTCTCCCCGTACGACGCCGTCATCCTCGGCGGCTCGCTCTACGCCGGACACTGGCACCGCGACGCCGTGCGCTGCGCCCACCGCAACGCCGACGCCCTCAACGAACGCCCCGTCTGGCTGTTCAGCAGCGGCCCGATCGACAGCACCGCCGAACGCGAGGACCTCCTCCCCGTCCCCGGCGCCGCACGCGAGATGGAACGCCTCCATGCCCGCGGCCACGTCACCTTCGGCGGCCGGATGGCCCCCGACACCCCCGGCCTGCTCGCCCGCCTCATGGTCCGCCGCGGCACCAGCGGCGACTACCGCAATGCCGAGCAGATCCGGGCCTGGACCCACCAGGTCGCCGGCGAACTCCGCCACAGGTCGTAGCGGCCGACCGCGCACGCGGCAGCCGGCCCACGCGCCGACCGCCGCACGGGCGTAAGGACATGGCAGCATCAGCGGTGTGGTGATCTACGACGAACGGCTCTCCGTCCCGCTGCGCTGGTGGCTGGCCACGCTGGCAGCCTCCGCCGGGACGGCGGCCGCGCTGCTCCCGCTCGGACCACTGCCCGCCGCGACCGGCGGCGCGCTGCTGCCGGCGGTGGTCGCCTGGGCGCTGCGCGGGTACGGCGCGGTGCGCATCCGGGTCTGCGACGGCGTGCTCGTGGCCGGGCCGATCGTGCTGCGGGCCGAACACTTCGGCCGGGTGGAGGTCCTCGACGAGGCCGAGGCGCTGGCCTGGCGCACCCGGCGGGCCGGGCCGCAGGCGCGCCTGCTGATGCGCGGATTCCTTCCGCAGGCCGTCCGGATCGAGATCACCGAGCCGTCCCTGCTCTGCCCGTTCGTCTACCTCTCCACCCGCCGCCCGGCCGCCCTGGCCGGAGCCCTCGCCGACGCCCGCGCCCGCTACGGCGTCCCGGCCGCGGTCTGACGGGCGGCCCTGCCGCACACCGGCCGTCCTGACCGTAGGACGTGCCGTCAGCGCCCGCGGGGTGCATACATGATGACGGCCACGCCGACCAGGCAGACCAGCGCGCCGATCACGTCGTACCGGTCGGGCCGGTAGCCGTCCACGACCATCCCCCAGGCGAGCGAACCCGCGACGAACACACCGCCGTACGCGGCGAGGATGCGGCCGAAGTTCGCGTCGTCCTGCAGTGTCGCCACAAAGCCGTACGCGCCGAGGGCCAGCACGCCGGCCCCGATCCACGCCAGGCCCCGGTGCTCCCGGGTGCCCTGCCACACCAGCCAGGCGCCGCCGATCTCCAGCAGGGCGGCGAGCAGGAACAGCAGGACGGAGCGCAGGACGGTCATGCGCAGACCCTATGCGCCGACCGGGTCGGCGAGCCGTGCCGCGGTCCTTCAGGCGGACACCGACCGCCACCGGCGCCGTCACGGCGGCCGGCCCGCCGACCGGGGCGTGCGGCTCGACCGTCGGCGTGGAACGCGCTTACTCACCAGCAGTACTCTCGGCTCCGGTCAGCGGTACGGCACGACCGCGACCGGGCAGGTGACGTGGTGGATCGCCGCATGGGCCACCGGTCCGACGTGCCCGCCGAACGTCACCCGCCGGTCGTGCCGACCGACCACCAGCAGCCCGACGTCCTCGCCGACGGCCTCCACCACCGCGTGGGCGGCACTGCCGGGAAGCACCGCCGACTCCACCCGGACCTCCGGGTACCTGATCCGCCAGGGTGCCAGGGTGTCGGCGAGGGCCTGCTGCTCGGCCGTCGTCAGGTCGGCCGAGATCGCCGCGATCGCACCGAAGGCCATGTACTCGCTGCCCGCAGGCGGTCCCGCCGCGTGCAGCACCCGCAGCGGCACCGCGCGCCGGGCGGCGGTCCCGAAGGCGAAGTCCACCACCTCGGGGCACTCGTGCCGCAGGTCCAGCGCGAGCGCCACGGCCGCCCCCGGCGCCTCGGCCGTCCCCTGCGCCGCGCCCGAGCCCGCGCCGGGACCGGGCGGTGCGCCACCGGAGCGGACCAGCACGACCGGGCAGGCGGCGCGGGCCAGCACCTCCTGACTGACCGAGCCGACCAGGAAGCCGCGCAGTGTGCTCAGGCCGCGCGAACCCAGCACCAGCACGGAGGCCTTCTCCGCGGCGGCCGTCAGCACCGCGGCGGGCGCGTCCGGCACCAGCCGGGCCTGCACGTCGACGTCACCGGCCGATGCCCGCACCGCGGCCTCCTGGTCCGCCAGCTGCTGCCGCACCCACCGGTCGGCGTCCTCCCCGCCCAGCACGTGGTGCTTGGGCCACGGCCAGGCCTGGAGGAGTTCCAGCGGCACCCCGCGCAGCCTCGCCTCGGCGGTCGCCCAGTGCAGCGCGGCCATGCTCTCGGCCGAGCCGTCGTAGCCGACCACGATGGGTTCGTTCACGGGAGCCTCCCGAGGCGTGCAGCGCTGCTGTTCCTGCTGTGCGGTCCGGCCCGCGGTGCCGCCGACGCGCCGGGCGGCGCAGAGGCGGCGCACAGAGTGGACAGCAGGGGCATACCCGCGCCGTCCGTGCTCCATCGCACCAGTTCTACGCCCTTGCGTGCCAGGGCCGTCCGACCCTTCCCCGGACGGCCGTCCGGGAAACGGCGGGCGACCTGCCGGCATACCCCACGCGGGTACGCGGTGGAGGGGTACGGGGGCCCCGGTCGGCAGACCTGGCGGTTCCGCCGGGCACGGGCTCTACTGGGGGACGAGACAGCTGCGCGGACCCGCCGCTGAACGCGCGGGCCGGGAGCGCCCGCCGCGCATGCCGGGAGGACAGCCGTGAACGACAACGCCCATTCCGCGCCCGGTCACGCCCCGATCGGTGACCGGCCGCCCGGCCCGGGTACGCCCGGCCGGGGCACTTCCGACCCGGTCGCGCCCGATCCCGCTGCCATCGCCCGGCGCATCGACGAGCGGCGCGAAGCCCTCGGCCTGACGGAGGCCGAACTCGCCTCCCGGGCCGGCATGGCGGCCCGCTACCTGCAGCACCTCGCCGAAGCCGGGCCGGCCTTCGATCCGGCCGGGTTCCTCCGCCTCGCCACCGCCCTGGGCCTCAGCCACCGCGACCTCGTGGAAGGCCGCACCGACCCGGCCCCCGGTCAGGGCGGGGCGCCCGATCACCCCGTCCTGGTCCAGCTCACCGTGCGCGAGTGCTGGGACCGGATCGGCGACCACGGCGTCGGACGCGTCGCCCTCCCCGCCGGCCCCGGACCGGCCGTCTTCCCGGTCAACTACATCGTCGTCGCCAGGACGGTCGCGTACCGCACCGCCCCGCACAGCGCCGCGGCGCCGCCCGCCGGCAGCAACCTCTCCTTCCAGATCGACCGGATCGACGAACAGCTCAGCCGCGGCTGGAGCGTCCTGCTGGTCGGCACCGCCGAGCACGTGACCGCGCGGGACGAGGTCAAGCGCCTCGACGCCCACCCGGGCTCCGAACCGTGGGCGGGCGGCGACAACCCGCTCTGGATCCGGATCCGGCCCGACCAGGTCAGCGGCCGCCGTATCGGCTCGCTCTGACCGGGCGGCCGCCACGACCTCCCGGACCCGGCCGGCGCCCGACGCCGCGCGCCGGTGCGACGCGAACCGTCGGACAAGCCCTAGCCTGGCCGAGCCATGACGATCGCCATCGCCCTGCTCACCCAGGACCTCCGGCTCCACGACAACCCGGTGCTGCACGCGGCCGCCCGCAGCGCCGACCAGGTGGTCCCGCTCTTCGTCCTGGACGCCGACATCGAGGCGGCCGGATTCGCCGCCCCCAACCGGCGGGCGTTCCTGGCGGGCTGTCTGGCCGATCTCGACTCCTCCCTGCACCGGGCCGGCAGCCGCCTGCTGCTCCGCCGGGGCTCCGCGGTGGCGGAGACGGCGAAGCTCGCGGACGAGGTCGACGCGGTCGCGGTACACGTCGCCGCCGGAGTCAGCTCCTTCGCCCGGCGGCGCGAGGCCGGGCTGCGGGAACACTTCGCCGACCGGCTCCAGGTGCACGACGGCTCCCTCACCGCCCTGCCGCCCGGTGCCGTCGCCCCCAACGGCAAGGACCACTACGCGGTCTTCACCCCGTACTTCCGGGCCTGGCAGCAGAGCACCCGCCGCCCGCCGCACCGCGCACCGCGCAGCCTGCGCACCCCGGACGGCCCCTCCGGCATCGACATCGCCACCCTCCGCGACGCGCGCGCCGACTCGCCCCAACTGCCGCCCGGCGGTGAGACCGAGGCCCGCACCCGCTGGAAGGCCTGGGACGTCGCCGCGTACGAGGAGGCGCACGACGACCTGGCGGCCGACGGCACGTCACGCCTCTCGCCCTACCTGCACTTCGGCTGCCTGTCCGCCACCGAACTGGTCGACCTGGCCGAGCGGCGCGGCGGCCCGGGCGCCGAGGCCTTCGTCCGGCAGCTCGTCTGGCGGGACTTCCACCACCAGGTGCTCGCCGCCCGGCCGGACGCCGCATGGCAGGACTACCGCGCCAAGGGCGACGGCTGGCACACCGACGACCGCGAGGCGCAGGCCTGGCGGCAGGGCCGCACCGGCTTCCCCGTCGTCGACGCCGGGATGCGCCAACTCGCCCACGAGGGCTGGATGCACAACCGGGCCCGGCTGCTCACCGCCTCCTTCCTCACCAAGACGCTGTACCAGGACTGGCGGATCGGGGCCCGGCACTTCCTGCACTTCCTGGTCGACGGCGACATCGCCAACAACCAGCTCAACTGGCAGTGGGTGGCCGGCACCGGCACCGACACCCGGCCCAACCGCGTGCTCAACCCGCTCACCCAGGCCGACCGGCTCGACCCGGACGGCTCCTACGTGCGGCGGTGGCTGCCCGAACTCGCCCACCTCCCCGGCCGGGCGATCCACCGCCCCTGGCTGCTGGACCGGCCACCGGCCGACTACCCGACGCCACTGGTCGACCCGGGCGAGACCGCCACCCGCCTGCGCCGGGGCCGCGGCCTCGACTGACCGGCCGGCCGCCCACCCGCTGACCGTCGCCCGACACCTGCGAGGCCGAATGGACGCCCTGCTGCACGCCCTGAAGATCACCGGCGCGATGACCTGGGAGATCACCTGGGCGCTGATCCTGGGGTTCCTGCTCTCGGCGATCGTCCAGGCCGTGGTCCACCGCGAGACGGTCGCCCGGGCGCTGGGGGACGACCGCCCGCGGACGCTCACGCTCGCCGCCGGACTCGGCATGGCCTCGTCCTCCTGCTCCTACGCCGCCGTCGCGCTCGCCCGCTCACTCTTCCGCAAGGGCGCGAACTTCACCGCGGCGATGGCCTTCGAGATCGCCTCGACCAACCTGGTCGTCGAACTCGGCGTGATCCTGGCACTGCTGATGGGATGGCAGTTCACCGCGGCCGAGTTCACCGGCGGGCCGATCATGATCGTCGTCCTGGCCGTGCTGTTCCGCCGGCTGCTGCGCCCGTCGATGGTGCGGGAGGCCCGGGAGACCGCCGACCGCGGGGCGGCCGGCTCCATGGAGGGCCACGCGGCGATGGACATGAGCGTACGGCGCGGCGGAAGCTTCACCCGGCGGCTCGTCTCGCCCGAGGGATTCACCTCCGTCTCCCACGTCTTCGTGATGGAGTGGGCCGCGATCCTCCGCGACCTGGTCCTCGGACTCCTCATCGCGGGCGCGGTCGCCGCGTGGGTGCCGGACTCCTTCTGGGAGGCCTTCTTCTTCACCGGCCACCCGCTGGCGGCCAAGATCTGGGGCCCGCTGATCGGGCCGGTCGTGGCGATCGCCTCGTTCGTCTGCTCCGTCGGCAACGTCCCGCTCGCGGTGGTGCTCTGGAAGGGCGGCATCAGCTTCGGCGGCGTGGTCTCCTTCATCTTCGCCGACCTGCTGATCCTGCCGATCCTCAACATCTACCGGAAGTACTACGGGCGGCGGACCACCCTCTTCCTGCTGGGCACCTTCTACACGGCCATGGTGGTCGCCGGATACGCGGTCGAGATCGTCTTCGGCGCCCTCGGCCTGATCCCCGATCAGGCCGACGCCACGGTTCCCTCCGAGGGCGTGACATGGAACTACACCACCTGGCTGAACATCTTCTTCCTGCTCCTCGCCGCGGTGCTGGTCCACCGCTTCTTCCGGACCGGCGGTACGGGGATGCTGCGCGCGATGGGCGGGGCTCCCGACGCGGCACGGCACGACCACGGCACCGTGCCCGGAGCCGGTCCCACCGTGTGACGGTGCCGCGGCGGGGCAGGCGCGTCCGCGGCGCGGGCCCGCCCGGCCCCGTCGCAGCGAACGGAGGCCGATCCTCCTCGGCCCGCTGCTGCTCGGCCACCTCTTCGACTCGGTCGGCCGCAAGCCGATGATCGCCGGCACCTACATCGGCTCGGGAGTCCTGCTGTTCCTCACCGCCTACCTCTTCCAGCAGGGCACACTCGACGCCACGACCATGACGGCGTGCTGGACAGGCGTGCTGTTCCTGGCCTCCGCCGGAGCCAGCGCCGCCTACCTCACCGTCAGCGAGATCTTCCCGCTGGAGACCAGGGCGCTGTGCATCGCGTTCTTCTACGCCGTGGGCACGGCCATCGGCGGCATCACCGGTCCGCTGCTCCTCAACGGCCTGGTCAGCAGCGGCAGGACCGCCGACACCACGCTCGCCTTCTCCATCGGCGCCTCGCTGATGGTGGTCGCCGGGCGCGTCGAGGCGGCGATCGGCGTCAAGGCGGAGCGCCGCAGCCTCGAATCCCTCGCCGCACCGCTCAGCCAGGTGCAGCCGGCGACGGCCGGACAGTCCCGGGTGTGAGCTGCGGCTTTCCTCGATTCGGCGTGTTCGGTTCGGCCGGTGCTGGGCACACGCGCTGTTGGAGGTGTTTTCCATGATCGCACTGCTTCTCGTCCTTCTGCTGATCCTCGTCCTCTTCGGTGCGGGGTTCGCGGTGAACGTGCTCTGGTGGGCGGCCATCGTGCTGCTGATCGTGTGGGTGGTCGGGTTCTTCGCCCGCAGCGGGTCGGGCGGCCGCTGGTACCGCTGGTAGGCCGACCGAACGTGGTGGGGGCGGCAGAACGGAGGAGAGGGCGCACACGTCCGAGCAGTGCGCCGATCGCAACGGGGTGAGGAGATGGCGAAGGGCTTCGTGCCGGTGGGGCAGGCCGGCGGGGCCGTGCTCGCACGCCCCGTCGCCCCGCGCCGCCGGTGCTTCCCCGGCGGGGCGGGCGACGTCCGGGCCGGCCGGGTGTTCACCACCCGGGTCCTCGGTGAGTGGGGCCGCCCGGGCGGCGAGGAATTCCGGGCCGACACGCTGCTGGTGGTCTCGGAGCTGCTGTCCAACGGCCTCCTGCACGCCGGCGGGCCCGTCGAACTCACCCTGAGACGGAACTGGCCCACCATCCGGGTCGAGGTCTTCGACACCGGCCCCGGCAGCCCCGAACCGCACGACCCCCGGGAGTCCGGACGGCCCGGCGGCCGCGGACTGCACATCGTGGACCGCCTGAGCACCGACTGGGGCGTCGTCCGGCACCGGCACGGCAAGACCGTCTGGGCCGACCTCCGCCTCGCGGGACGATCCCGCCCCGACCCGAACGGCTCACACAGAACACAGAACTGACAAGGAGACAGCCCATGCTCGCGCTCGGACTCCTGCTGCTGGCAGCGACCGGTGCCTTCACCGGACTGCTCATCGCCGAGAACCTCGACGGCGGACCGACCACCACCGTGACGATGTTCGGCAACGACCTCGCCACCATGAACAGCCTCGCGATCTTCCTCGCGGGAATCGCGCTGACCCTGCTCTTCGTGCTCGCCTGCCTCATGGTGCTGATGGGCCGCCGCCGTGCCCGCCGACGTGGCGCAGAGCTGCGCGCGTCCCGCCGGGCCGGTGCCCGGGGAGTACCCGGAGGCGCCGTTCCGGCGGACCCGGCCGCCACGCAGGCCCACGCCGCGCCGGCCGCCGCCCAGCCGTACGCCGACCGGGCACCGCTGGGCGGCGGAGCCACCGCTCCGACCGGTCCGACGGACACCCGGGCGCAGTCCAGCGAGGCCCGGCAGGCGGCCGAGTACCAGGAGCACCACCGAGCGGCCGAACAGGCGGCCGAACAGGAAGCGGCGCAGAAGCCCGACCGCGGCCCGGTGAACCGCCTCGGCCACTGACCGGAACCGCGTCCAGGGGACGGAGCGGACCGGCCGGGCGCGGACCTGCGCCGTACGCTGCGCATGTCCGCCCGAGCCCGCGCCGGTCCGCGCCTTCGTGACGTCCGCCGGCCCTCTGGAGGGAGTCGGCATGCCGTCAGCAGCCCTCTTCGACGTCGACGGAACCCTGCTCGACACCAGCTACCTGCACACCGTGGCGTGGTCGGAGGCGCTCGCCCAGTTCGGCTTCGACCTGGACATGGCACGCGTCCACGGCGCGATCGGCATGGCCGGCGACCAACTGCTCGACCACCTGCTCGGCCTGGACCGCGACCGGGCGCAGGACGGCGGGATCAGTGCCGCTCAGCAGGCCCTGTACGCGCGGTTCTGGCCACGTCTGCGGGCCTTCGACGGGGCGGCCGACCTGCTTCGCGAGGTGGCGGCGCGGGGCCGCCGGGTGGTGCTGGCCAGTTCCGCCTCCGGGCGCGACCTGGAGGTCGTGAGACGCGTGCTCGGTGCGGAGGACGTGCTCTGGGCGAGCACCGGCGCGGAGGACGTCGAGGCGTCGAAGCCCGCGCCCGACCTGGTGCACGCGGCACTCCGGCGGGCGGAGGCCGGCCCCGGCCAGGCACTCTTCGTCGGCGACACCCGGTGGGACATCCAGGCCGCCGCGGCGGCAGGCGTGCCGTGCATCGCCGTCACCTGCGGCGGTGTCGCCGAGTGCGAGCTGCGCGCCGCCGGGGCGCTGGAGGTGCATGCCGGCCCGGCGGCCCTGCTCGCCGCCCTGGACGACAGTGCCCTCGGCCAGGGGTGAGAGCCCGCGGCGCGTGGCCTTGTGAACCCGCAGCCGCGTGAGGCGGTCCGTTCAACGGCCGCGGCCCCGTGGCGGAGCCGTCCGGCGATCCGGGGTTACGCGCCGGCCGAGCGGGTATAACGATCAGACGGAGGCCTTGGGACCTGTACCCGCCTCCGGTCCGGCGGCCACTGGCCGCCGCGATTCCCCTGGCACCTCGATGTGCCGGGACACCGTCGCCTGAAGCCGTCGGGCGGCCCGGTGTCCCACCCCCGCACCGTGCTGCGCCGTGCGCGCACGTCCTGCGGCTCCCCCGTTCTGCGGAGATGACTCCCCGTGTGCGCTGCCGTCGTTCCCACGACCACCGCTGCCGCGGCGTCCGCCGATTCCCCGGCCCACGCCGCCTCCACCCCGTTCACCGCTCCCACCCCGCATGCCGACGTACCGCTGCGCGACGCCCGCACGACCCCGGTGGGGGTCGCGTCGGAGCCGCGTCCGACCCCGCAGGAGATGCGGTCGATGGGCAAGACAGAGGCACGGGCGCTGAGCGACGCGCTCTTCGAACGCCTGGCCGACCTCGAACCCGGCACCCGCGACTACAGCTACGTCCGCGGCACCGTGATCGAGCTGAACATGCCGCTCGTCCGCTTCGTCGCCGCCGGCTTCCGGCACCGTGCGGCCGACATGGACGACATCCTCCAGGTCGGCACGGTCGGCCTCATCAAGGCCGTGGACGGCTACGACCACACGCGCGGGGTCGAGTTCCTCACCTACGCCATCCCGACGATCACCGGCGAGATCAAGCGGTTCTTCCGCGACACCACCTGGCCCGTCCGGGTGCCGCGCAGCCTGCAGGAGCTCTACCTGACCGTGGCCCGCTCCTCCGA
This sequence comes from Kitasatospora sp. NPDC085879, assembly GCF_040686255.1. Lineage (NCBI taxonomy): Bacteria > Bacillati > Actinomycetota > Actinomycetes > Kitasatosporales > Streptomycetaceae > Kitasatospora > Kitasatospora sp. NPDC085879. Next base: position 91,923 of record NZ_JBFBJZ010000002.1, read on the forward strand.
CCGGATGGAGCAGGACCTCGGTCGGCTGCCCACCCCGCAGGAGCTCGCCGCGGAGCTCGGACTCACCCCCGACGAGGTCGCCGCAGGCCTCTCCGCCGGCCGCGCCTACCGGTCGGACTCGCTGGACGCGCTCCGCGAGGACGGCCCGGACGAGGCGGGAAGCTCCCTGCTGGACCGCCTCGGCGCCTGCGACCCCGACATCGACCTGGTCGACTTCCGGGAGTCCGTCCGCCCGCTGCTGACCGAGCTGTCGGAGCGGGAACGGACCGTCCTGCGGCTGCGGTTCTGGGGCAACCACACCCAGTCGGAGATCGCGGCCAGGATCGGCGTCTCGCAGATGCACGTCTCCCGTATCCTCGCCGCCACGCTCTCGGGCCTGCGGGAACGCCTGGAGGGCCGGGCCTCGTAGGGCGCCCGGACGCCCGGCCCGGCGCCCGTCGAACCGGTGCACCGTCGAACCAGTGCACCGCCGGGCCGGCACGACCGGTCGGCCCGACGGCGCGGGGCTACGCTGACTCCGTGGCAGGCCACAACGGGAATCCCGCTTCGGGGCCGCCCGGACCGCCGTCCGAGGTGCTGGACGGATCGGCCGAGCGGTCCGTGCTGCAGGCCACGGTCGACCGGCTGCGGGCCGAGGTCGATGGCCTGCGGACCGCGATGCGCTCCCGGGCGGTGATCGAACAGGCCAAGGGCATCCTGGCGGAGCGCCACGGCTGCACGCCCGACCAGGCGTTCGACCGGCTCGCCGGGCTCTCCCAGGACCGCAACCGGAAGCTGGTGGAGATCGCCGCCGACGTGGTGGGCGTCGCAGCACCCCTGGAGACCCCGGTCGGCCACGCCGATCCGGCCGCCGGCGCATCCGTCGACGGTGCGAGCCCGCGGGCGGCCCCGCCGCCGGAGGCGCCCCCCGCGACGCGGACCGTGGCGGAGCCGGGCGACCCGCCACCCGTGCTCGCCGCGGCACCGACCGCCCAGGGCCTCGCCGCCCGCTACCACCTCGCCGCGGCCGCGCTGGCCTCGGCCGGCAGCACCGAGGACCTCGCCAGGCTGCTGCACGAGACCGCGCTGGCCCCGCTGGGCGTCACCGCGGCCGTGCTCGCCCTGCTCGAACCCGACGGCGCCCTGCGCTTGGTCGGCAGCCACGGCGTCCCCGCACGCCGGCTCAGCCAGTGGCAGCGGATCCCGCCGATGACCGCCCTGCCGCTCACCGAGGCGGCCCAGTCGGGTACCGCCGTCTGGGTCGCCGACCGCACCGACTTCGCGGCCCGCTACCCGGACGTCTCCGGTGAGGACCTCGTCCCGGGCCGGACGGTCTGCGCGCTGCCGCTGCGCACCGGCGGCCGGGTGATCGGCGCGATGAAGCTCGGCTGGGACGAGGAGTACCGGCCCGACCCGGAGGCCGAGCGGTACCTGGCGGCGGTTTCCGCCCTCTGCGCCGCCGAACTGTTGCGGGTCGTGGCGGGCACCGTGCCCGGCAGGGCGGCCCCGGTCGCCGAGCCGTGGTTCCGGGCCGTCCTGGACGCGCTGCTCGACCCCGTACTGATCCTCGGGGCCGTCCGCGAGCCCGACGGCACCGCCGTCGACCTGCGGGTGGAGCACGCCAACGCGGCGACCGTCGACCTGGCGGGCCGGACCGCCGAGGACATGGTCGGCCGCCGCCTCACCGCGCTCTACCCCGGCATGGTGGCCTCCGGCACCTTCGGCCGGCTGCTGGAGGTCGCCGGCACCGGCGTCCCGTACGAGGGCGAGGCGGAGCGCTTCGAGGAGGTCGTCGGCGGCGCCGTCCGGGCGTCCGCGATGACCCTGCACGCCACCCCCTTCCTGGACGGTGTGCTCGTCAGCTGGCGCGCCCACGACGAGCAGGACCGGCAGGACGCGCTGCTGGCACAGGCCCAGCGGCTCGCCAGGCTGGGGACGTGGAGCTGGGAGCCGGGCAGCACCCGGCTCACCTGCTCGCCCGAGGTTCCCCGCCTGCTCGGGCTGCCGGACGACGGCAGCGGCGGGATCGGCATCGCCCGGGCGCTGGCCGCCGTGGTGCCCGGCGACCGGGCCGAGGTCCGGGCCGCCGCCGCCCGGATCCTGACCGGTGCCTCCGACGCCACACTCGAGCTCCGGGCGGGCGGTGAGGGCGACGTCCGCAGCCTCCGGGTGCTCGCCACGGCCGTCCGCGGCGTCACCGGGCCCGCCGCGGTCGCCGTCCGCGGCGTCGTGCAGGACATCACCGGCCGCCGCCGCACCGAGCAGGAACTCGCCGGCACCCGCACCCGGCTCGCCGAGCAGCGCCGCCGCGCCGACACCGAGCACCGCGCCGTCGTCGCCCTCCAGCGCGCGCTGATGGACGCCCCGGCCGGCCCGCCCACGCCCGGCCTGCGGACCGCCGCCCGCTACCTGCCCGCCGGCCGCGGCAACAAGGTCGGCGGCGACTGGTGGGACGTCCTCGCGCTGCCCGACGGCGCCGTGCTCGTCGTGGTCGGCGACGTCTCCGGGCACGGGCTGCCCGCGGCCGCCGGCATGGCCAACCTGCGGCACGCCCTGCGCGGCCTCGCCTACACCGGGGCGCCGCCCGAGGAACTCCTCGCCCGGCTCAACCGGATGCTCTGCCACGAGCGCGGCAACTACATCGCCACCGCCGTGTGCGGTCGCCTCGACCCGGCCACCCGGACACTCACCTGGGCGCGGGCCGGCCACCTCCCGCCGGTGGTGACCAGCGGCGGCGGCGCGGCCAGGCTGCTGGAGATGCCCGACGGGATCGTCCTCGGCGCCGTGGCCGGCGCCCGCTACCGCCCGGCCGAACTCCGCCTGGACCCGGGCGACACCCTGCTGCTCTACACCGACGGCCTGGTCGAACGCCGCGGCGCCGACCTGGGCCAGGGCGTCCACAGCCTGGTCGAGGCGCTGCGCGACTACCGTGCGGACGACATCGAAGGCTGCCTCGACCACGTGCTGCGCCGCCTCGGCGCCCCCAACCCGCTCGACGACACCTGCCTGGTCGGCCTCAGCCTCGGCTGACCGCCGTGGCCCGGCCGCCGGGGGAGACTGCCGGTGCCGACCTATGGTGGAGGGAGCACCCCTCCACGGGAGGAGCCGGAGAATGGACGCCGACACTGCGGCACCCGGTGGGCCCGCGGGCGCCGACCAGCTGACCGTCTCCGTGGACGGGTCGGCCGGACGGTGGGTCCTGCGGCTGGTCGGCGAGCTGGACCACGACAGCGCCCGGCCGTTCCGCGAGGCGCTGGACAGGACGCTGGCGGACACGCCGGGCCTGGTGGTCGTCGAGTGCTCCGGCCTGTCCTTCTGCGACTCCACCGGCCTGAACCTGCTGCTGCGGGCCCGTCTGTCGGCGCTGGCCCGGGGCGGCGAGGTGGTGCTGGCGGCCCCCACGGCGATGGTGCAGCGGATGCTGCAGATCACCGGCGCCCGAGAGATCTTCCGGGTGTTCGACAGTGCCGCGGAGGCGGGGCCCGAACCGGGCGGTGATGGATGACGGGGACGGGTGGCCCGGCATTTCCGGACGAGCAGGTCCGCCGGCTGGCCCTGTACGAGACCCGCGGCGCGGTGCAGCACTGCCGGGAGTTCACCAACGAGGCCCTGCGCGACTGGGGCTGGTTGCCCGCGGCGGACGGCGAGCGGCTCGCGGTGGCCGAGGACGTGCTGCTCATGGTGAGCGAGCTGGTCACCAACGCCTGCCTGCACGCCGGCGGTCCGCGCGAACTCGTGCTGCACCGCACCGGCGGTGGACTGAGGGTCGAGGTCTCGGACGGCAGCGCGGAGCCGCCCGTGCTGCAGACGGACCGGCCGCGCTCCCTGCCCGGCGGGCACGGCCTGCGGGTGGTCGACCGGCTGGCCGTGGCCTGGGGGAGTGTGCCCCGGCCGCTCGGCAAGACCGTCTGGCTGGAGGTGGAGGTACCGCCCGGTGACTGAGCGTGCCGGACGCGCCGCCCTCGGGCGCTCAGCGCCGCACGGCAGGTCGACCGGCCGCCGGCGGTGGGAGAGTGGACCGCAGAGAGACCCGTCCACAGGTGACGCACCGTAACGAGGACGACGATGAACGATTCCCTGCCGTCCGACCCCGAAGGCCGCCCCGGCCCCGACCGGCCCGCCCGCCGCACCGCCCACCCCCGACCGGTCGGCGCCGCGCTGTCCGAGGACGGGCTGCGGCAGCTGCTCGCCGGGCTGACGGCCGTCCGCGACGGTGACTTCGGCACCCGGCTGCCGACCGGCGGGCCCGGGCTGCTCGGCGAGATCGCCGAGGTGTTCAACGGCATGGCCGACCAGCTCTCCCGGGTGACCGACGAGGTGACCCGGGTGGCGCGCGAGGTCGGCGGCGACGGCCGGCTCGGCGGCCAGGCCGAGGTCGAGGGCGCCTCCGGCACCTGGCGCGAACTGACCGACTCGGTGAACGCGATGGCGGGCAACCTGACCACCCAGGTCCGCAACATCGCCCAGGTCACCACGGCGGTGGCCCAGGGCGACCTGACGCAGAAGATCCAGGTCGACGCCCGCGGAGAGATCCTGGAGCTGAAGGACACCGTCAACACCATGGTCGACCAGCTGTCGGCCTTCGCCGGCGAGGTGACCCGGGTGGCCCGTGAGGTCGGCACCGAGGGCAGCCTGGGCGGCCAGGCGCAGGTACCGGGGGTCGCCGGCACCTGGCGTGACCTCACCGACTCCGTCAACTCGATGGCCCGCAACCTGACGTCGCAGGTCCGCTCGATCGCGCAGGTGGCCACCGCCGTCGCGGACGGGGATCTGACGCAGAAGATCGAGGTCGGCGCCCACGGGGAGATCCTGGAGCTGAAGGACACCGTCAACACCATGGTCGACCGGCTGTCGGCCTTCGCCGGCGAGGTGACCCGGGTGGCCCGTGAGGTCGGCACCGAGGGCCGGCTCGGCGGGCAGGCCACCGTGCGCGACGTCTCCGGCACCTGGCGGGACCTCACCGACTCCGTCAACTCGATGGCCGGCAACCTCACCACGCAGGTCCGCTCGATCGCCGAGGTGACCACGGCGGTCGCCCGGGGCGATCTGACGCAGAAGATCCGGGTCGACGCCCGCGGCGAGATCCTGGAGCTGAAGGAGACCATCAACACGATGGTCGACCAGCTGTCCGCCTTCGCCGACGAGGTCACCCGGGTGGCCCGGGCGGTGGGCACCGAGGGCAGCCTCGGCGGGCAGGCCACCGTCCGCGGTGTGTCCGGCACCTGGAAGGACCTCACCGACAACGTCAACGTGATGGCCTCCAACCTCACCGACCAGGTCCGCTCGATCGCCCAGGTCGCGGCCGCCGTGGCCAAGGGCGACCTGTCGCAGCGGATCACCGTCGCCGCCCGCGGCGAGGTCGCCGGCCTGGCGGACGCCATCAACACCATGGTCGACACGCTCTCCGCGTTCGCCGACGAAGTCACCCGGGTCGCCCGGGAGGTCGGCACCGAGGGCATCCTCGGCGGCCAGGCCACCGTGCCCAACGTGGCCGGCACCTGGAAGGACCTCACCGACAACGTCAACTCGATGGCGAACAACCTGACCAACCAGGTCCGCAACATCGCCCAGGTCACCACCGCCGTCGCCCGCGGCGAGCTCAACCGCAAGATCGACGTCGACGCCCGTGGTGAGATCCTGGAGCTCAAGACCACCATCAACACCATGGTCGACCAGCTGTCCTCGTTCGCCGCCGAGGTCACCCGGGTCGCCCGGGAGGTCGGCAGCGAGGGCCGGCTCGGCGGCCAGGCCGAGGTCGAGGGTGTCTCCGGCACCTGGAAGCGCCTCACCGAGAACGTCAACGAACTCGCCGGCAACCTCACCCGGCAGGTCCGGGCGATCGCCGAGGTCACCGGCGCCGTCGCCGAGGGCGACCTGACCCGCTCCATCACCGTCGACGCCTCCGGCGAGGTCGCCGACCTCAAGGACAACATCAACGCCATGGTGGGGTCGCTCCGCGAGACCACCCGCGCCAACCAGGAGCAGGACTGGCTGAAGACCAACCTCGCCAGGCTCACCGGACTCGTCCAGGGGCACCGAGACGTGACCGCCGTCGCCGACCTCATCATGAACGAGCTCACCCCGCTGGTCGGAGCCCAGTACGGCGCCTTCTACCTCGCCGAGGACACCGCGGACGGCACCGAACTCGTCCTCGTCAGCGGCTACGGCCGACCGGCCGGCGACCGCCCGCGGCGGCTGCGCCTGGGCGAGTCGCTGGTCGGCCAGGCCGCGCTGGCCCGCCGCCCGCTCGCCGTCGCCGACCTCCCGGACGGCTACGCCACCGTCTCCTCCAGCCTCGGCGCCGCCGCGCCGCGCGCCCTCGTCGTGCTGCCGATCACCGTCGAGGACCAGCTGCTCGGCGTCGTCGAGATCGCCACCCTGCACTCCTTCACCGAGGTCCACCGCGACTTCCTCGGCCGGTTCACCGAGGCCCTGGGCGCCAACCTCAGCATGCTGATCGCCAACGCCCGCACCGACGAGCTCCTGGAGGAGTCCCAGCGGCTCACCGCGGAACTGCGTGCCCGCTCCGAGGAACTCCAGAACGGCCAGCAGGAGTTGCGCGAATCCAACGCCGAACTCGAGGACAAGGCCGACCTGCTGGCCGCCCAGAACCGCGACATCGAGGCGAAGAACCTGGAGATCGAGCAGGCCCGCCGCGAACTCGAAGAACGGGCAAGGCAGTTGGCCCGCACCTCGATGTACAAGTCCGAGTTCCTCGCCAACATGAGCCACGAGCTGCGCACCCCGCTCAACAGTCTGCTCATCCTGGCGCAGCTGCTCTCCCAGAACCCGGCCGGCAACCTGACGGTCAAACAGGTCGAGTACGCGGAGATCATCCACTCGGCCGGCTCCGACCTGCTGCAACTGATCAACGACATCCTCGACCTCTCCAAGGTCGAGGCCGGGAAGATGGACATCCACGTCGAGCACTTCCCGCTGCGCGAACTCCTCGACTACGTCGAGTCGACGTTCCGGCCGCTGGCCGGACAGAAGCGCCTCGACTTCACGGTGGTCGCCGCGCCCGGCGTGCCGGACGTGCTCCAAACCGACCAGGCGAGGCTGCGGCAGATCCTGCGCAACCTGCTCTCCAACGCGGTGAAGTTCACCGACAGCGGGCGGGTCGCACTGCGGATCGAACCCTCCACCGCGGAGGAGAGCGCCGCCGACGGCGGCGTACCGCCCGGCAGCCTGGCCTTCCGGGTCAGCGACACCGGCATCGGCATCGCCGAACAGCACCTGGGGTCCATCTTCGGCGCCTTCCAGCAGGCCGACGGCACCACCAGCCGCCGCTACGGCGGCACCGGTCTCGGACTCTCCATCAGCCGCGAACTCGCCCACCTGCTCGGCGGCACCATCACCTCCCGCAGCACCCTCGGCGAGGGCAGCTGCTTCACCCTCCACCTGCCCGCCGCCGCGGCCGGCGGCCAGCTGCCGGCCGCGCCGCCGAGCCCCGCCCGGCTGCTCGTCGTGGAGGCGCACCCGCCGGGCCTGCTGACCGCCGTCGCAGCCAGCGCCACCGCCCGCCACGACCCGCCCGCCGAGATCCGCACCGTCCGGGACGCCCGCGAACTGCGCACCGCGCTCGACCAGGGCCCGTGGCGGTGCGCCGTCGTCGATCTCGACCTGCCCGCCGAGCGGCTGCGGCCCGTCCTCGACGCGCTGCGTGCCGAAGGGCCCCCGGTCATCGGCCACTCCGACCGCCCCGCCCGGGACACGACCGGCCTCCCCGAGCCCGCCGTCGGGCTGGACGACCTCCGGGAGCGGATCACGACGGCGACGGCCACCCCCGGCGCCGCCCCCGAGGACGGGCAGCCCGAGCACCACGCCCGGCTGGCCGGCCGTACCGTCCTGGTCGTCGACGACGACGCCCGGAACGTCTTCGCCGTCACAGGCATGCTCGAACTCCACGGCGCCCGCGTCCTGCACGCCGACAACGGCCGCACCGGCCTCGACGTGCTGCGCGGCCACCCCGAGACCGCCCTCGTCCTGATGGACGTGATGATGCCCGGGATGGACGGCGACGCCGCCACCACCGCCATCCGCAAGGAGGCCGGCCTGGCGGACGTCCCGATCATCGCCGTCTCCGCGAAGGCGATGCCCGAGGACCGGGCCCGCAGCCTCGCCGCCGGTGCCGACGACTACATCACCAAGCCCGTCGACACCGAGCACCTGCTCGGCCGGATCCTGCACTGGCTGGACGGCTGACCGCGATGGAGCGGCCCCGCCCCGCCGAACCCGGGAACCACGCCGCCGCGCAGGGCCCGGCCGACAGGCTGGCCCGGGTTGCCAAACGGCTGGAGGCCGAGCGCGACTCCCTGCGCGAACACCTCGCCACCCGCCCGGTCGTCGAGGTCGCCACCGGCATGCTCGCCGAACGGTTCCGCTGCCCGCCGTCGGACGCCGCCGCCCAGCTCGCCGAACTCGCCGCCGACGCGGGCGTCACCGTCCGCGGGCTCGCCGCCGAGATCGTCGGCGCGGCCGTCACCCCCGGCCGCGCCCTCGGCGAGGTCCCCACCGCCGACACCCGGGACGACCCGCCCCGGCCGCCCACCGACGCGGACACCGCCGCCCGCGCCGTCCTCCACCAGACCGCCGACCTGCTGGCCGCCGACGCCGCCGTCATCTGGGGCACCGCCCCCGGCGGCGGCCTCACGCTGCTCGGACAGTCCGGCCTCGACCCCGAGGACGTCCGCGCCTGGCGGCACGTCCCGCCGGGCATCGACACCCCGGCCCGGCTCGCCGCCCGCAGCGACCACGGGCTGTGGCCCGCGGACGGCCCCGCCGCCACCGACGTCCCCACCGTCGGCCGGGCCACCGCCCCGCACCGGCTCGTCCTGCCCATCCGCCGCCGCGGCCGCCTGCTCGGCGCCCTCGAACTCGGTTGGGCCGAACCCCCGCGCCCGCTGCCCGCGGCCGCACGCACCCGGCTACGGGCCCTCGCCGAGGTCTGCGCCGTCACCGTCGACACCACGCCCGCGGACCCGGCCGGCGGCGAGCCGTCGGCCGCCGACACGGCCGCCCTGGAGGCCGTCCTCGACCCGGCGCTGCTGCTCGCCCCGGTCGAGGGCCGCGACGGCGAGGTCGCCGACCTCCGCATCCTGCGCACCAACCGCCGCTTCCGCGACCCGGCCGGCCGCCCCCGGCACCGCGTCGAGGGCGCCACCCTGCTGGAGGCCTACCCGCTCGCCGCCACCCGCGGCCTGCTCGACCGGCTGCTGGCCGTGCTGGCCACCGGCGAACCCGTCCGCGAACGCTTCGTGCTCACCTTCCTCACCGACGACCTGTCCCGGCTGCCCGTGGTCGCCCGGATCGGCGCCGCCCCCACCGACGGCCACCTGCTGGTCAGCTGGCAGATCGAGGACGCCGACGCCCGACTCGTCGGCCTGCTCCACTCCGCCCAGCGCCTCGCCCGGGTCGGCGGCTTCGAGGAGGACCTGGCCACCGGCGACGTCCTGTGGGACGAGCGGATGTTCGCCCTGCACGGCCTGCCGCCCGACGCCACCCCCGTGCCGCTGGCCGCCCTCGCCGCCCACGTCCACCCCGAGGACCGCCGCGCCGTCCGGCGGCTCGTCCACGGCGTCCTCCGGGAGGGCCGGGCCTCCTCCGCGGTCTTCCGGCTGCTGCCGCCGGACGGGCCCACCCGCTGGGCCCGGGTCGTCGCCGAACCCGTCACCGACCCCGCCGGCCGGGTGGTCCTCGTCCGCGGCGCCGGCCAGGACGTCTCCGACCACCACCGCACCGAGGTCGCCCTCGCCGCCACCAGGGAACGCCTCGCCGACAGCGAACTCGAGGCCGCCCAGCGGCACCGCCTCACGCTGCGGCTCCAGGAGGCCATCCTGCCGCCCGAACCGCCGCCGCTGGCCCGGGCCCGGCTGCACGCCGCCGTCCGCTACCGGCCCGCCGTCGAGAGCGACCGGGTCGGCGGCGACTGGTACGACATCCTGCCGCTGCCCGACGGCGGCGCGCTGCTCACCGTCGGCGACCTGGCCGGGCACGGCATCGAGGCCGCCACCGGCATGGTCGCGCTGCGCAACGCCCTGCGCGGACTCGCCGTCACCGGCGCCGGCCCCGCCCGACTGCTGGAGTGGCTCAACCACACCGCCCTCGCCCTGCCCGAACCGGCCACCGCCACCGCGGTCTGCGCCCGCTTCGACCCGCGCACCCGCACCCTGCACTGGGCCCGCGCAGGACACCCGCCCCCCGTCCTGCTGCGCGCGGGCCGCCCCCGGGTACTGCCGCTGCCGCACGGCCTGCTGCTCGGTGCGGCCCCCGACGCCCGCTACGAGGAGCAGGCGGTGCCGATGGAACCCGGTGACGTCCTGCTGCTGTACACCGACGGACTGGTGGAGCGCCGCGGCACCGCCGACGAGGAGTCGCTGCGCCAGCTGCTCGCGGCGGCCGGCCCGCCCGGCCCCGACCTCGGCGGCTACCTCGACGCGCTGCTCGCACAGAGCCGCTCCGACACCGACGACGACACCTGCCTGATCGCCGTCCGCGCCGACCCGCAGGACCCGGCCGGGGGCTGACCCGGCCGGGCCCTGCGCAGCGGTCAGGCCTCGGCCGTCAGTGCGGCGAGCTCGTCCACCACGTCGCCGTACCGGCCGCGCCGGGCGAAGGCGGCCCGCTGCCGCTCGGCGCCCGTCCCGGCCGCGCACAGGCCGGACAGCAGCAGGCGGACGGTACCCAGGTCACCGGCGGCCTCCAGCCCCGGCCGGGCCCGCTCGACCAGCCGGTCCACCAGCAGGCGCATCGGCACGATCCGCCCGGTCACCGGGTCCGGCCCGTTGCCGTGGATGCCGGACTGCGCGGCCGACCAGTGCGCGGCGTCGATCATCGCAGTGGTGTCCGCGCCCGGCGGGCCGGCGTCCGCCGCGTCCGGGTCCTCGGGGAGCTCGGCCAGCATCGTGGTGGCGAGGCCGCGGACGAGCGCGGCGAGCAGCAGCGTGGTGTCCACGTCCGCGCTGGTGTCGGCCACCCTGATCTCAAGGGTCGGCACGTGCTCGGACGGCCGCGAGTACCAGTAGAGCATCGCGGTGTCCAGGATCACCCCGGCCTCCAGCAGCCCGCCCACCGTCGCCCGGTACGCGGGCTCGTCCAGCCACGGCGCCGGGCCGACCGTCGGCCAGCGCCGGTAGAACGCGTGCCGCCAGCTCGCGTAGCCGGTGTCCCGGCCGGCGCTGAACGGCGAGTTCACGGCCAGCGCCTGGAGGACCGGCAGCCACGGCCGCATCCGGTTGTTCAGCGCCAGCGCCCGGGCCCGGCACGGTACCCCGATGTGCACATGGCACCCGCAGACCAGGCCCTCCGGGCTGGTGGCGACCGCGCCGACATGCTCGCTGATCCGCCGGTAGCGGGCCGTGTCGGTGATCGACGGCGGGTGCTCCTCCACCATCACCGGCATCCCGGTGCCGACCGGCCGGCAGTCCGCGCCCGCGGCGGCCTCCCGCAGCACCGCCCGCGCATGCGCCAGATCGGCCCGCAGCTCCGCCAGGCCGTGCGCGGGCCGGGTGCACACCTCGGCCTGCGAGGTGAAGAACTCGGTCTGGACCCGCTCGCCGAGCACGTCCGAGGCCTCCTTGACGACGCCGGGCGCGCGACCGGCGGGCAGCCGGGAGTGCCGGTCGACCAGGAGGAACTCCTCCTCCACACCCACCGTCGGCACCTCCAGCACCCGGTGGGGGCGCACCCCGCCCGTCACCGGCCCGGGCCTCTCGCCGGGCCCGCCGAACCGCCCGGGCGGGCCAGGTCCGGCGGAGCGGGGTCCGGCCCCGGCACGGGCGGGTCCGGCGGCACCGGAGCGGGACCCGGGGGCACCGGTTCCGGCTCGGGCGGCACCGGGGGCACCGGGACGGGCGGGGGAGGGACGGGCGAAGCCGGGTCGGGAATCGGTCCGACATCCGGTCCCGGTGGAACGGGGACGGTCATGGCGTCCTCCTTGTCACGGGGGCGAACTCCGGACGCCTCGGGCGGCCGGGCACCCCGTCCATGGTCCGACGGCTCGCGCCGGACCGCAGCCCCCCAGGCCGGCCGGCCCGGGGCGCCGATCTCCCCCCGTTCCGGCGCGTACCCCATGCCGCCCGCCCCAACCCCCGCGGCCGGAACGGCGGCAGCACGAGCGGATGCCTCTCAGGTGCGGGCGGGGGCGCGGGCGAACTCGTCCAGCAGGGTGCGCTCGAAGGCGGGCAGGTCGGCCGGCCTGCGGCTGGAGACCAGCGTGTTGGGGCCGTCGTGGCAGACCGCCACCTCCCGGTCGACCCAGTGTGCGCCGGCGTTCCGCAGGTCGGTGCGCAGGCTCGGCCAGGAGGTGAGGGTCCGGCCGCGGACGGCGTCCGCCTCGATCAGCGTCCACGGGCCGTGGCAGATCACCGCCACCGGTTTGCGCAGGTCGAAGAAACCGCGGACGAAGCCGACCGCCCGCGGGTCCATCCGCAGGAAGTCCGGGCTGGCGACGCCGCCCGGCAGGACGAGGGCGTCGAAGTCCGCCGCCGTGACATCCGCGACCACCGCGTCCACCCGGAAGGTGTCGGCCGGGTCGAGGTGCCGGAACGCCCGAACCGTCCCGCCCTTGGTGGACACCAGCCGCGGCGTGCCGCCGGCCCGCTCCACCGCGTTCCACGGCGATTCCAGTTCGAGCTGCTCCGCGCCCTTGGGCGCCACCAGGAACGCCACCGCCCTGCCCTGCAGACCGGTCATCTCGGCCACCTTCCTCCGTACTCGGGTCCGGGCCGTCCCCGACCGTCCCACCGGGCGCCCGGTGCGAAACCGGGCGGCTCCCCCCGATCACGTCCCCACCGATCACGTCTCACCGATCACGTCTCACCGATCGCGCCGACGGCGTCCGCGGCGGCCGAGCACCAGCAGGTCCGCCGCCGCGAGGACGGCGAGCGCGCCGAAGGCCAGGGCGGGACAGGCCGGCACGGTGCGGCCCGCCGGGTCGCCGTCCCCGGCGGCCACCGCCCAGAACGCGAACAGGGCGGTCAGCAGTGCCAGGAGCGGCGCGGACACTCTGGACAGCGGCCGGCCGGGACCGCCGGTCGTGGACAGCACGGCCGATCACCTCCACCGGGGTCCGGCCGCAGCCGATCGGCCCCGTGACCGGCGTCTGCCCGGTCCGGCGCCGGGCACACCACCCCGGTTGTGTGGCTTCGAGGGCCGGGCAGGAGCACAGTGAAGGGGGGAAGGAGGCCGCCATGACCGTCAATCCGGGCCCGCCCGAGCTGCGCCCGCACGATCCTCCCGGTTCCGCCACCGTCCCGGTGAACCCCGGGCCGCCGGCCGACACGCTCCGCAGGCCGCACGAGCGGCACGAACGCCGCCCGCGGCACCACTGGCACTGGCCGCACCGCCATGACCGGTTCGACCGCCACCACCAGGACGGCCGCGACACCGAGCAGCCGCCCGAGCGCGACACCTGAGCCCGGCCCGCGCCCGGCCGGCCCGCCGCCGGTGCGACTCACCTCTCCCGTGAGCCGTACCGGCGCAGCAGCGTGACCGGGAGGAGCACCCAGCAGAGGGCGAACCAGGCCATCACGGCGCCCGCGATCGCCCAGGCACCCCAGGTGAGGCCGGCGACCTTGAGCAGTAGCAGGAGCGCCGCGCCGACGTTCAGCGCGAGGAGCGCCACCCCGAGCGAGACCAGGCGGCCGGCGGCGGCGACCATGCGCGGCTTGACGTGCCGCCCGGCCAGCAGCCGGTGGTAGGAGACCGGCGCCATCAGGGTGCCGGTGGCCACCGCGCCCAGCGTCACGACGGCGACGTAGAGGGCGCGGTCGAAGCCGTGCAGCGTGGTGAAGCGCTCGGTGAACACCACGGTCAGCAGGAAGCCGAACATGATCTGCGCGCCGGTCTGCGCGATCCGCACCTCCTGGAGCAGCTCCGCCCAGAGCCGGTCGGCCCGCTCCTCCGGGCTCTCGTCCCGGCCGTCGGCCGGATCCCGCTGCTGTGCCATGGTCCCCATCCTCGGTGCGGCGGCAGCGTCCCGCCGCACGGCCGGAGTGCGTGGACGCCGACGGGCGGCCCGCAGGTCAGGAGCGCGGGCCGTCCCTGCACGGCGTCTGACCGCCTCGACGGCGGCGAAACCTCCCGGAGCCGCCCGGTCGGCTCACGGTGCGACGGCGGTCAGCACGGGCTGGAAGAAGCCGCTCTCCTCCGGCTCGGCCCACACCAGCCGGACGAACCCGGCCTCGGCCACGAGCGCCGTCAGCTGCTGCCGGCCGATCGCCCAGTAGGTGGCCCGCCGCACCTCGGTGCGGACGCCGTCCGGCCCGCTGCGCTCCTGCACCATGTCGAGGTCGTAGTGCTCGCCGTCCTCGTGCCAGTGCCACCGCTGGAAGGTGGTCGTCCGGCCGCCGGGCGTCTCGACGACCCGCGGGGGCGTCTCGGCGGGCCGGGTGCGGCGCAGTTCGTCGTACGGGCGGGTGCTGACGAGCAGCAGCCCGCCGGGGCGGAGCACCCGGCGCATGGCGCCGAGGGCGGTGCTGACGTCCACGGCGGTCAGCAGGTGGGGGAGGGAGTTGTCCGCGCTGACGACCGCGTCGAACCGGCCGACGGCGAACGGCAGTCGGCGCATGTCGGCGGCGGCGGTCGGCAGCTCGGTGTTCCGCGCCGCGGCCTCGCGGGCCGCCCGGGCCGCGGCCGCCGCGCTGAGGTCGGAGCCGACCACCCGGTGGCCGCGCAGGGCGAGCCCGATCGCCTGGGTGCCGATGCCGCAGGAGCAGTCGAGGACGTCCGCCGGACCGGGCCCGAGGTGTGCGGCGAGCAGGCCGTCGAGGGCCGCGCCCTGCCGACGGATGCCGGCGTCCCAGTCGGCGTAGATCAGGTGGTAGTCGGCGGCGAGGCCGTCGTAGAAGCCCGCCACCGGGTCCTGCGGTGCCATGGTGTCCTTCCTGCGCCGTTCTCCGCGGCGGCGTGCTAACCGACCTCGGCGCGGACGGGGTTGTGGTCGGAGAGCCCCGCCACGTCGTCGACCACCGCGCCGCGGCCGCCGATGCCGTGGACGACCACGTGGTCGATCCACTGGGACTTGGGCGCGCCCGTCTCGCGGGGCCTGGTCGGCGGTGCCGCGGGCGGGAGTTCGGCGACGGCGAAGCCGGGGCCGAGTTCGGCCGTCACGGTCGTCCGGTCGGCGTTGAAGTCGCCCAGCAGCACGGCCGTGCGCTCCGGGGCCTCGGCCACCACCCGCGCCAGCCGGGCCAGTTGGCCGGGGCGTCGGGGGCCGGTGCTCACATGGGTGGCGACGACCAGCAGGCCGGCCGTGCGGACGGCGAGCAGGCCCTTGCCGGGATCGTCCGCGAAGGCCTCGGCGGCCACCACTTCGGCGGGCCCGTCGACCAGCAGCACCAGGTGCTCGCTGCGGTCGGCCAGCCGGGTGGGGATCCGGCGGGGCGTCGGGACGCGCGGGTAGTCGAGCGTGCGAATGCTCCGGCTCGCGGGCAACGCCGAGTGGAGCGAGGCGAGTTGGTCGCCGCTGACCTCCTGCAGCGCCACCACCCGCTCGGCCAGCCCGGCCACCCGGGCGGTCACCGCGGCGATCCGCGCGGACTCCTCGGGCCAGCGGTCGAGGACGTCACTGTCCCAGTTCTCCGCGTGGACGCGGTGCAGGACGTTCCAGGTGGCGACCGTGAGCATGCCCCGATCGTACGGGCCGCCGCCGACGCCCCGCCGTAGGGGTGCGCCGGTGCGCGCGGCGGCCGAACCCACTGCCGCACCCCGCCGAACCTCGTCGAACTCGCCGCGTCCGGCGGTCCGGTGGCGGAGATCCCGGAGGGGCTGCCGCCTCGGCGTCGGCCACCCGTTGACCGGTGGCCGTTCCGACACCCCGTCGGTGCGGGCCGGTTCTTCGGGTGGGCCGCGGGGTCACTCCCCGGTCGGCCCCGGGGCGCGGCGGAGCGAACGCAGGGCGGTGGTGAAGGTGCCGGCGTCCTCGCCGAGCGGTTCGAAGAAGGCGCGGTCGCAGGCCTCGACCGCGGCGACGGCGCGGTCGGCGAGCGCCCGGCCCTCGTCGGTCGCGGCGAGGGCGCGGGCGCGGCGGTCGTGCGGGTGCGGCAGCCGGTGGAGCAGGCCGCGGGACTCCAGCGCGCGCAGCACCTGAGAGGTCATCATCGGATCGGTGGCGGCGTGGTCGGCGAGCTGCTTCTGCGTGACCGGGCCGTCCGCCTGCAGCCAGCTCAGCGAGGCGAGCAGCACGAACTGGACGTGGGTCAGCCCGTGCGGCTTGAGGGCGGCGCGCTGGGCGGCCTGCCAGCGGTTGGTGACCTGCCAGAGCAGCAGGCCGGGGCTCTCGTCGGCGTCGGTGAAGCCGCTGGCCAGGCGCGGCGGGTGGTCGGTCATGCGGTGACCATAGCGGCCCGGACGAGGTCGAGGTCGTGCGCCGTCAGCTCGACCAGGCCGCGGCGCAGCCGGTACCCCCAGTACGGGGCGGCGGTGAGGTCGAGGGCGCCGTCGAACTGCGCGAGCGGCGCCTCGGCGGTGCCGGGCAGGTAGTCGACGCGCCGCCGCCAGGGCTTGAAGGCGCCCTCGTCGGCCTGCCAGATCTCCTCGTCGGCGACGGTGCCGATGGCGGTGAAGGCGCGCAGCGGGCGCCCGTCGGTGAGACTCGTCCGGGGCGAGTAGTAGACCAGCCAGTCGCCGGCGCCCAGGCGGGCGACGGCGTCCCGGCGGCCGTGGTTGAGCTGGGCGATGCCCCGCCCGGTGCCGCGCTGCACGTGGTCGCGGCAGACGACGCCGAGCCAGGCCCTCATGCGCGGGCCTCCGCCTTGCTCTCGGCGACCGCCGCGAGCCGGTCGAGGTCCTGCTGGAGGGTGGCCCGGATGTCCTTGCCGAGGATCGCGTTCCAGAGCGGGGCGAGCGGGCCGGCGAGGGTGACGTCGACCCGGACGAGGGTGGTGCCCTCCGCGGTGCGCTCCACGAGGTGACGGAAGGTCAGCCGGGCGCCGAGCAGGCGGGAGACGTCGGTGAACTCCCGCCCGGGGACGAGCACCTCGACGGTGAAGGGCACCTTCGGCCCGCCCTTGGGCTTGAGCACCCCGGTGGCGCCCTGCACGAAGGGGCCGTCGAGGCGGACCCAGGCGGTGTCGGCGTTCCACTCCGGCCAGGTGGCCATGTCGGCCCAGCGGGCGAAGAACGCGGACGGGTGGGCGGTGGAGACGGTCTGCGCCGTGGCGAGCTGCTTCATGTGAATACTATGCGCGCTTAGTATCTTCCGCGTCAAGCCCGTCCGGACGGTCGTCAGGCGGGGGTCAGGACGTGCTCCCTGCGGTCCGCCTGGTGCAGCCGGCGCTCGCGGGCGGCGATGTGCTTCGCCACGATCGCGGCGTCCTTGCCGGCACCGCCGACCAGCATCGAACTGAACGCCCGCTGGAAGGACAGCCCGCAGAAGTACAGGCCGGGCGCGTCGTCGGCCACGCCGCGGTGCTCCAGCGGCCAGCCGTCCGGGCCGGCCACCGGCAGGTCGATCCAGCCGAAGTCCTGCCGGAACCCGGTGCACCAGACCACGTTGGCCACCTCAACCACCCGGTCGTCGCCGAGCACCGGCATCCCGTCCCGCACCCCGGTCATCCGCTCCGGCACCCGCTCCACGCCGGCCCGCGCCAGGTCCTCGGCCCGCACCCGCAGCAGCGGGCCGCCGTGCGAGCGGACCTCGTCGCGCATCCGCCGCCCCAGCGGCGTGCCCATCGTGAGCACGTGGTCGGCGATCTGCCACAGCACCGGGAACACCAGCCGCGTCGACCGGGCCTCCAGGGTGACCGGGATCTGCCCGGTCGCCCGACCGCAGAGCACCGTCCGATGCCGCCCGGCCACCTCGTACGCCACGTCCGCACCCGAGTGCGAGGCGCCGACCACCAGCACCGGACCGTCCCGCAGCTGCCGTTCGTTGTGGTAGGCGGAGGAGTGCAGCTGCAGGATCCGCGGATCGAGCTGCGGCGCGAACGGCGGGACGTACGGGCCGCGGCCGAAGGTGCCGGTGGCGACCACCACGTTCTCGGCCAGCAGCCGGCCGTGGTCGGTGTCCACGGCGTAGCCGCCCTCCGCGCGGGACACCCGGGTCACCCGCGTGCCGGAGCGCACCGGCAGCCGGAACCGCTCCGCGTACGCCTCCAGGAAGTCCGCCACCTGGTCCTTGCCGGGGAACGACCAGCCGGGCGCAGGGAAGCGCATGCCCGGCAGCCCGTCGTAGCGGGCCGGGCTGTACAGCCGCAGCGAGTCCCAGTGCGAGCGCCAGTTGTCACCGATCCGGTCGTTGCCGTCCAGGATCACGAACTCCCGTCCGCGACGCGCCAGATGATGGCCGACGGAGAGTCCCGCCTGCCCCGCGCCGATCACCACCGTCTCGTGAAGCTCCCCGTTCATGACTCCTCCTCCGTTCCGTTCTCCGCCCCCGGTCGTGCGAGCAGCGCCAGCACCCGGTTCAGCAGGTCCTCCGCCTCGGCCAGTCGGCCGCGGGCCGCACAGACCGCGCCGAGCGCCCGCAGCGGCACTGCCAGCCGCGGATCCTCCGGGCCGTAGGCGGCCGTGCAGGTGCGGACCGCTCGCCGCAGTGCGCGCTCGGCGGCCGCGTGCTCGCCGCGCTCCGCCAGCGCCGTCCCGAGGGCCGTCGCCGCGCCGCCCGCCCGTGCGAGTGACCGGGCCTGTGCGTCCGGGGCCTGCGCCTGCGCCGTCACGGTCGTCGCCGCCTTCCGTGGCCGTTCGCCGTTCGCCGTACTCCGACGCTAGGACGCGGGGGTGGGGCGGCACATCGGCAGAACCATGTGTTCCGGGGCCGCGCCGATGGGCAGTTGTGCGCAGGCGGCCGACGGGTGTCAGCGGTCCGGGGTGCGGGCCCCGGCCCCGGCGAGGCCGTGCTCGAAGGCGTACGCGGCGGCGGCCGTACGGGAGCCGGCATCCAGCTTGCCGAGGATGTTGCTGATGTGCCGGGCCACCGTCTTCTCGCTGAGGTGCAGCTCCCGGGCGATCGCATGGTTGGTGCCGCCCTCCGCGACCAGCCGCAGCACCTCCACC
This sequence comes from Kitasatospora sp. NPDC085879, assembly GCF_040686255.1. Taxonomy (NCBI): domain Bacteria; kingdom Bacillati; phylum Actinomycetota; class Actinomycetes; order Kitasatosporales; family Streptomycetaceae; genus Kitasatospora; species Kitasatospora sp. NPDC085879. The sequence continues at coordinate 110,898 of NZ_JBFBJZ010000002.1, forward strand.
TCGCGCGGGGTCAGCCCGGCGGGCGCCTCCACCGGGCCCGGGCCCCCGCCGCCGTCCCGTTCCGCGGCCGCCGCCCCGGCCAGCGCCAGGTCCGGCGCGGCGCCCAGCCGGGCGAACCCGGCCGTCGCCGCGTCCAGCTCCACCGCCGCCGTGTCCTCGTCCCCCAGCGCCCGGCAGGCATGCGCCACCAGCATCCGCGCCCGCGCCGTCTCGTACGGCACGTCCAGGTCCCGCCACAGCCGCCAGGCCCGGCGGGCCTCCGTCAGCGCCTCCGCCTCCACCCCGGGCGACGCCCCGGACGTCGTCCGCTCGGCGAGCAGCAGCGCCGCCCGGGCCTGCGCCGCCTGCGCGTCCAGGGCGGGCCGCCGGAAGGCCGCCGCGATACCGGCGAGCTCCTCGACCGCCGCCCGGGCCTCGGCCGTATCGCCCATCGCGAGGGCGATCTCCACCAGGGCGGGCAGCAGCCGGGCCCGGGCCGGCCGGTCCGCCGCCTCGGCCAGAGCCCGCCGGACACCGCCCGCCGCCGTCTCCGGCCGGCCCTGCGCCAGCCGTAGCAGTGCCAGCCCCGGCTGGGCGTCGCAGCCGTACTGTCCGGACTGCCGGTACGCCTCCTCGGCCTGCCCCCACTCCCCGCGCAGCCGGTGGATCTCGCCCAGCTGGTAGAAGGCGCCACCGGCGAGGAACTCCCCGAACCCGCGGGTCAGCCGCTCGCACGCGCTCCGCGCCTGGACGGCGGCGTTCGGCCAGTCGCCCACCAGCCGCAGCAGCTCCGAGCGGTGCACCAGGCAGATCCCCGAATAGCCGCCCTCGAACTGCGGCAGCGCGTCCGTCCAGGCGTCCAGCGCGACCGTCCACTCACGGGCCCGCCGCAGCTCCTGCAACTCCTGGCACACCGCGATCACCATGCAGTACACCCAGCCGGTCACCCGCGGGCCGGTCTCCCCGGCGGTGACCGCCACCATCGCCTCGTCCAGCAGCGCCAGACCCTCGTCCACCCGCTCCTGACCGATCCGCGCGGCCCCCTGGAACTGGGCGGCCAGCACCGCCAGATCACGGTCCCCGAACCGCTCGGCCAGCTCCAGGGCCCGCGCCGCCGTCCCGAACGACGCCTCGTGCTCGCCCTCCTGCAGCTGCCGCTCCGCCTCCCGCACCAGCAGATATCCGTGCTCCGCGCACGGCGGACCCGACTCCGCCAACCGCCCGGCCCGCGCCAGCCAGCCCCCCGCATGCGCGAACTCCCCGCGCATCGCCAGCACCTCCGCCAGCCAGAACGCACAGCGCAGTGAACCGCGGACGTCCGCCTCCCCCTCACGCGCCAGGTACGCCCGCTGCAGGACGGCCACCGCCTCCTCGCCCCGGCCGAGCAACTGCGCCGCCTCGCCCCAGTCCTCCAGATCGCCGACGCCCAGACCGCCCGGCTCACCGCCGTCCGCGGCGGCGTACAGCTCGCAGGCGTCCCGCCAGGCGTTCCCGCGGTGCGAGCGCCTGGCGTCGGCCAGTACCGCGGTCGCATCCATGACTGCCTCCGGCCCCCACAGGGCCCCGCCCCCATTGAACCGCCGCCGCCCCCGTCTGTCAGCCGCCCGACACCCGGGCCGGCCGGCGACGCGCGGTGCTCAGAACTCCGCCGTGTCGAGGTCGAGGTCGAACGGCGGCGGCAGGTGCACCGGGACACCGAACGGGTGGGGCCCCTCCACCAAGGCGTAGCCCAGCTGGCCGGGCTGCGAGAACAGGGGTGCAGGTCCGCTCCTGGCGGTCGACCAGCAGGTAGACCGGAGCGCCGAACTGCGCGTAGCGGCGGCGCTTCGCCGTGCGGTCGGTGTCCCCGTTCGACGGGGAGGTGACCTCCACGACCAACACCGTCCGGTCCGGCAGGAGTGCGCCCTCGGTCTTGCCCAACTCGACCGGTACCACGGCGAGATCCGGTACGTAGAAGTTCTCCGTACCGGGCAGGTCGAGGTTCCCGGAACCGGCGCGCAGGCCGAGCGCGCATCCGGGGGCCGATCTGCTCACGAATCAGGTCGACGGCGCTCTCGTGCGCCCAGGACGGGGAGACGGGGGTGACGGCTCCCTCGACGATCTCGACGCGGTCGCCCGCGATGTGCTGGATCGCGTTCTTCAGGGCCAGCTCCGGATCGGGCACCCGGCTGTAGTCGCCGGGGCCCGCATGCGCCGTGCTCACCTGCTGGTCTCCTGTCCGGTGGGGCCGGAGCGGCGGACACCCGCCGTGGTCGCCAGGCTACCGGGAGCGGGAATCGCCGGCGGCGGTGAAAACCGGTGGCCTGCCCGTGGCGTGTCCGGTGTACTTCGGGGCCGGTCCGGCGGGTGGAGGAGGCGGGGGCGGTGGATGATCCGGATTTCGCGGTGCGGCTGACCGGCGCGGGGGAGACCGGGATCGAGGCGGTGAAGGCGGTGCGGGCGGTGACCGGGGGCGAGCCTGTGGGAGAGCAGGCGGATGCTGGACAGCGCCCCCGTGACCGTCCTGGAGCAGGTCGGCCTCGCGTCGGCGGCCACCGCGGCGGCGACCCTCCGGGCGGCCGGGGCGGGGGCCGACATCAGCTGCGGCTGGTGCCCGCCGACGGCTCGCCGGTGACCCCGGGGCCGTGCGAATCCCTGTACTGGCCCACCGCGCACGTCCGGAGCGCCGACATCTCCCGGGACGTCCGGCGCAGCGGATGCGGTGACGGTCAGGTCAGGAGGCGGGTTCGGTCGGCAGGGGCTGTCGGTGGGCGAGGTGGGCGCCGAGGGTGGCGGTGGCGGTGGCTGCGGTGAGGCCGGCGAGGCCGAGGAGGCGGCCGGTGGTGGGGGTCGTGCCGGTGCGGGCGGCGCGGCAGCGGGCGGCCAGGGAGGCGGACTGCAGGGCGGCCGCGGTGACGACGCCCAGCGCGTGGACCAGGCCGGTGCGGCGCTGCTCGGGGGTGAGGGTCGACCAGTCGGCCCAGCCCGTCCAGGCGGCGGGGGCGGCGCCGATCAGGCCGATCCTGGTGAGGTGGCGGGCGGCGTCGGGGGAGGTGCAGGCGGCGTCCAGCAGGGAGGCGGACAGCCAGCAGCCCACCGGCACCTGGACCACCGCGGGGTGCAGCGGATGGCCGAGCCACACCCCGTGCAGGGCGTCCCGCAGGGGCTGCGGCAGCTTCCGCAGCAGCCCGTGCAGGCGCTCGGACACGGGGTCGAGGGCGGCCCAGCCGGACGGTGCGTCCAGCCACTCGGCGAGCGGCGGACGCCGGGTGCCGGGGAAGGTGTGAACGTCCATACCCGGCGACTTGCCGGTTTCGGTGCCGGTCAAACCCGGGCAGGACGGGCCAAATCCGTCAGAAGTGGCCGAGCAGCTCGGTGAAGCTGCGAAGCTCCAGGGTCGCGGTGTGCGCGCCGAACTCCTCGTGCTCCAGCACCCAGGTGTGCTCGTGCGGGATGAAGATCGCGTTCAGGCCGGCCCGGCGGGCGGGCACGATGTCGGACTTGGGGGAGTTGCCGATCATCCAGGTGCGCTCGGGGGCGAGCGAGAGCTCGGCGACCAACCGGTGGTAGGTGTCGACGTTCTTCTCGGCCACGATGTGGATCCCGCCGAAGTGGTGGGCGATGGCGGACTCCTCGACCTTGCGCCGCTGCTCGGTCTCGTCGCCCTTGGTGAGCATCAGCAGCCGGTGCCGCCCGGCGAGCCGGGCGAGGGTGTCGGCGACACCGGGGATGAGCTCGACGGTGCGGCTGGTCAGCGGGAGCAGCAGGTGGTCGATCCGGTCCCGGTCCTCCGCGGTGACCTTCCGGCCGTGCAGCTGCTCCAGGCTCTCCGCCAGGTTGTGCCGGAACACCGCGGCGCCGTAGCCGAGCGTCGCCGCGTTCGCGGCCTCGACCGCGTCGAGCACCGCCCGGGCGGCCTGCCGGGCGGCAGGGTCCGCGGCATCGGCGGCCACCCAGTCCAGGAAGCCGTCGATGACGCGCTCGAAGAGCACGTTGTTCTCCCACAGGGTGTCGTCGGCGTCGAAGACGAGCACCTGGTCGGCGTGCAATCCATCCACCTCATCGGTCATTGTGACGGTCCGTCAGGGTGAGGTCGGGGCCGGAGCCCCGTCCGCGAGCAGTGCGGTGACCCGGGCGAGCGACTCCCGCAGGGCCTCGCCGCGGGCCGCCGTGGACGCCTCCGCCAGGGGGAGCCACCGCACCCGGGCACCGGGCCGCTCCGGCCGGGCCGCCGCCGGGGTGCCGGTGGCGAGCACGAAGCGGAGGTCGGCGTGCTCGTGGGCCGGTTCGCGGTCGTTCGCGGGCACCGGCAGGACGACGACGTGCAGCAGCGCCGCCGACGGCCAGAACACCAGATCCCGCAGGCCGGTCTCCTCGCGGGCCTCACGGAGCGCCACCGCGCCCGGGAACTCCTCGCCGGGATCGCCGTGCCCGCCGACCTGCAGCCAGTCCTGCTGGCGCTCGTGCCAGCGCAGCAGCACCTCCCGCCCGGCGGGGTGCACGATCAGTGCGGAGGCGGTCACGTGCAGCGGCCGCTCCCGCGCGTACGGGTCGTCGGCGGCCGCGAGGGGTGCGATCCGGGCGAGGTCCGCGGCCTCGCGGTCGGTGCGCGGCCGGTGGTCGGCCAGCAGCTCGGCGATCGTCCGCGGCCCGCCGGAGGCCGCGGGGCCGTCGGTGGTCCGCGTTCCCGCGTGTTCCGTTCCGGCCATGCAACCCTCCGTGCCCGTGGCGCGTGCGACCGGTCGGCCGGCACCCGTCGAACCTAGCCGGGCCGCGGCGCTCCGCGTACCGATTTTCCTCCGCCGCGGCCCCGCCGTACACCCTCCGCTACCGGCCCGCGGGCCGGGTACGCGCGGGCGGCCCGTCACCCTGGGCGACCCCGCTCGGCGGCCGGGCGCCCGGCCGACCGTCCGTCAGCTGAAATCCCGTGCGCGGACCGCGCCGACCGCTTGCCCGTCGGCCACGGACCGTCACCTCCGACGGCCGACCCGCCGCCCCCGGGCCCGCCCGCCCCCTGCGCCACCGTCACCCCGCGCAGCCGCCGCCCCGGCCACCGCCGGCCCGGGCCGTTCCGGCCGGTCGGCCACGGACCGTCACCACCGGCCGGGCGGGCGGCAGACGGCCCTCCGCGGGCGATTGAGCCGGCCGCCGAGGAGGTCGACACTGGAAGGGGGCGAGCCGTCGGAGGCATGCCATGGGACCAGCGATCGTCTATGTGCACGGGATCGGCAACAAGCCGCCCGAGCCACAGTTGAAAGAGCAATGGGACGTCGCGCTGTTCGGCCGGCCGATGGGCGGCGTCTCGCGGATGGCGTACTGGGCGCCGCTGCGCTACCACGAACCCCTGCCGGCACCGGTACCCGACGACGGCATCACCGAACTGCCGCCCTCGGGCGCCGGACTGGAGGCCGCCCGGCCCACCGCCCCCGCCCCGCCGGAGGAGTTCCTCGCCGCCGTCCGCGCCGAGACCGGATCCGGGCCGTTCGAGAGCACCGGCCCCACGCCGCTCGACCCCTGGCTGCGGAGCATGGTGTACGCCGCCGAGGCGCTCTCCGCCGGCGAGGGCGCACCCGGCGCCGCCGCCGGGCTCGAGGTGCTGCCACTGCCCAGGTTCGGCCGCACACTGGCCTTCCAGACCCTCGCCCGGCACGCCTTCAAGGACGTCCACGCGTACTTCTTCGGCGGGATGCGCGAGCAGATCCAGAAGGTCGCCGCGAGCGCCCTGGAGGAGGCCGACGGGCCGGTCGTGGTCGTCGGCCACAGCCTCGGCTCGGTCATCGCCTACGAGGTGCTGCGCACCTACCCCGGCGAGGTGCCGCTGCTGATCACCATCGGCTCGCCGCTCGGCATCACCGAGATCCAGGACCGGCTCGCCGCCCCGCTGACCGTGCCACCCGGCGTCGCCGCCTGGCGCAACGCCTGCGACGCCCGCGACCTGGTCGCCCTGGACAGCACCGTCCGCCCGGAGTACGAGCCGGGCAGCCTCACCGAGGACGTGCTGGTGGTCAACGACAGCGCCAACCACCACGGCGCCGCCGAGTACCTCGCCTGCCCGGCCGTCCGCGCGCCCGTGCGGGCCCGGATCGCGGCCTGACCGGCCACCGCACCCGCCCCGCGGGCCCGCCGACCGACCGCGGGCCCGCCCACCCCGACCGGGGGAACCCCTGATGCCGATGCCCGGAGCGCAGATGCGGGAGGCCGTCGCCGCCCTGCTCGACGCCTTCACCCTCGCCGGCTTCGACCAGATGCTCCGCCTCCACCTCGACCGCCGCCGCGAGGAGATCTCCCTCGGCGGCAACCTCCGCGCGGTCGCCTTCGACGTCCTCGACACCGCCGACCGCGAAGGCTGGGCCCCCGCCCTGCTCGCCGGCGCCCGCGAGGCCAACCCCACCAACCCGCGGCTGTCCGCGGTCGCCGAGCAGTGGCGGATCGGCCCCGTCCAGCCCGAACAGCGGGACACCCTGGAACGGCTGCTCGGCGACCGGCCCGGCTACCTCGACCCCACCGACTGGCGCCGCCGGCTCGGCGCCCTCGAAGGCGTCGTCGGCCGCGTCGAGGTCGGCACCGACGCCGGCACCTGCTTCGGCACCGCGACGCTCGTCGCCCCCGACCTCTGCCTCACCAACCACCACGTCCTCGCCCCGGTGATCGAGGCCCGCAGCAAACCCTCCGATGTGCTCGTCCGCTTCGACCACAGGAAGTCCGCCGACGGCACCGTGCTCAACCCCGGCACCACCGTGCCGCTCGCCGACGGCGACTGGCTCGTCGACGCCAGCCCGCCCAGCCCGGTCGACAGCCGCGCCAACCCCGGCGACGCCCTGCCCGCCGAGGACGAACTCGACTACGCACTCTTCCGCCTCGCCGCCGAGGCCGGCCGCGAACCCGTCGCCGCCGACCGCGCCGCCCCCGACGCCCCCGCCCGCGGCTGGATCACCGGCTCCGCCGCCCCCGCCGACAGCGACCGCGACATCCTGCTGCTGCTCCAGCACCCCGCCGGCGGGCCGCTCAAACTCGCCCTCGGACCCATCCTCGGCACGAACGCCAACCACACCCGCGTCCGGCACGGCGCCGACACCGAACCCGGCTCCTCCGGCTCACCCTGCTTCGACCTCGACCTGCGGCTCGTCGCCCTCCACCACAGCGGCGACCCCGACTACAGCCCCGGCCACCGCCCCGCCTGGAACGAGGCGATCCCGCTGCCGGCCGTCCACACCCTGCTGGAGCGGCGCGGACACGCAGGCCTGCTCTTCCCCCCGGCCGACTAGGAGGCGGTGGCGTTGAGACTCTCCGGCGCGGACCGGCGGCACCTCGTGGAGGCCGTCGTCACCGACTACGAGCAGGAGGACCTCCAGCAGGAACTCTCCTACATCGACCGTAGACTCGCCGCCATCAGCACCGGCGCCGACCTGCGCACCACCGTCCACCGGGTCGTCGAGGAGGCCGAACGGGCCGGCTGGCTCGAAGAGCTCCTCGGAGCCCTGCGCAACGGCCGGTTCCCCGCCGTGGCCGCCCTCGCCGACCGGCTGCTCACCGCCGTCCCGCCCGCCGCCGGCTACGACGACCGCCACGAGGACCCGTACGCCACCGACCTGCTCGGCCAGCGCCTCTTCCTCGACCGCACCCTGCTCCGCGCCCACCTCAAGGACCTGGTCTCCGACAGCCGCAGCCGCGTCCTGCTCGTCACCGGCCCCCGCTCCTGCGGCAAGTCCTACACCTGGTACCTCGTCAGCCACGTCGCCCAGCACCTGCAGACCTTCAAACCGATCCTCGTCGACCTCAGCGAATGGGCCGACCAGGTCTGCACCCCCTTCGACCTGATGAGCTCCGTCGCCTCCCAGCTCAAACTGCCCGAACCCACCGTCGACCAGTACGCCCAGGGCGCCGCCCAGGCCCGCCGGCTGCGCGACTGGCTGGTCGGCCAGCTCTACGACGAAAGCGTCCGCGCCAAGTACCTGCTCGTCGTCGACAGCCTCGACCACGTACCGCTGCAGGCCGACACCGCCGCCCTGATCGACCACCTCGCCGGCGCCGCCATCCGCGAACGCCTCCCCGGCCTGCGCGTCGTCCTCCTCGGCTACGGCCGCCCAGGACTCGACGCCCTCGACTCCGTCCTCACCGAACCCGTCGGCACCATCGACCGCCGCGTGCTCTGCGACTTCTTCGCCCGGCTCGCCACCGGCCTCGACACCGACATCGCCCCGCCCGTCATCGAGAACATCGTCGACCGGATGCTCGACATGCTCCCCGCCGACCGCGCCACCGCGATCCGCGAACTGCCCGGCACCGTCCGCGACACCGCGAACGCCGTCTTCGACAGGCAGGTACTGCGATGAGCAAGGCCCGCGAGCGCATCACCGCCGGCGCCGTCGAGGAACGCCTCGACCGGCTCACCCGCAGGACCGCCGAGGCGGCCCGCCCGCCCACCACCGTCGAACACGCCTACCGCCAGGCCGCCGCCGTCCTCGCCTGCTACGACCCGGCCACCCTCCGCCCGGTCGGCCACGAACCCGACGACGCCGCCCTGCAGGCCCTCCTCGCCGTCAGCGAACCCGTCTACGGCGCCGACGGCAGCCCCGAGTGGAGGCTCCCCGAAGCACTGCGCCGCACCACCCTCGCCGCCATGGCCGGCCAGGACGCCTACCACCGCGCCCTCGACGCCAACCCCGACCGGCCGCAGGGTCCCGTCCAACTCGCCCTCACCCGCTACCTCACCGACACCGCCCCGCCCCCCGCCGAACAGGGCCTCGACGAACTCCTCGCCACCGCCCGCGTCGCCGAATGGCTCGGCGGACTCGTCCCCGGCCTGCCCGGCCCCGCAGAGATCACCGACCACCTCGAACGCCGCCAACTCCTCGAACCGCTGCGCCACCTGGTCAGCACCCACTTCGGCGGCCGCGCCGACATCCTCGCCGAACTCGCCGAGCACACCGCCGGCACCGACCCCCGACCGATGCTGATCTGGGGCCCCGGCGGCATCGGCAAGTCCACCGTCCTCGCCCGCTTCATCCTCGACGGCGAACACCGCGGCACCTCCCCCCGGCTGCCCTTCGCCTTCATCGACCTCGACCGGCCCGGCGTCCTGCCGCAGGAACCGCTCACCCTCCTCCTCGACGCCGTCCGCCAACTGCGCATCCAGCACCCCGGCCTGCGCCCGCTCGCCGAGTTCTTCACCGGCAAGTGGATCGCCCGCGCCTCCGCCCCCGACCTGCACACCCTCGCCGCCGCGCACGCCGACTCCGCGGCCGCCGCCCGCGGCACCCCCGACCACATCACCGCCTCCGCCCGGCTGCTCACCGCCCCCTCCGAACGCGAGGAGCTGTACCGGGAGTTCGCTCGGCTGCTCGCCCTCGCCCTGCCCGAAGGGCCCGTGCTGCTCGCCGTCGACACCTTCGAGACCGCCGGGTACCAGGGCCCCGAGGTGCTCGCCGAACTCTGGCGGATGTTCGACCTGCTCGCCGACGCCAACCCCGCCCTCCGGGTCGTCCTCTCCGGCCGAGCCCCCGTCGACCTGCCCGCCCGCCAACGCCGCCTGCCCGACTTCGACCGCGACGCCGCCCGCGCCTACCTGCACTCCCTGCTCGGCCCCGACGCCGACCCGGCCGACCTGGACACCGTCATCGACCTCGTCGGCGGCAACCCGCTGAGCCTGCGCCTCGCCGCCGACCTCGTCCGCGCCGACGGCGCCACCGACCTCGCCGGCATCGGCGCGGACGGCACCCGCGAACGCATCACCGGCGAACAGCTCCACGGCTACCTCTACCGGCGCGTCCTCGACCACATCGAGGACCGCGACGTGCGCCGACTCGCCCGGCCCGCCCTGGTGCTCCGCCGACTCACCCCCGCCGTGCTGCGCTACGTGCTCGCCCGCCCCAGCGACGTACCCGTCCCCGACGACCTGCGCGCCGCCGAACTCTTCGACCTGTTCGCCCGCGAGGTCTCGCTGCTCACCCTGGCCGCCGACGGCGCCCTCGAACACCGCGTCGACGTCCGCAGGCAACTCCTGCCGCTGCTGCGCGCCGAGGCGCCCGACCAGGTCGCCGAGATCCACCAGGCCGCCGTCCTGCACTACCTGCACCACGACGACCTCACCGCCCGCGCCGAGGAGCTCTACCACCGGCTCAGCCTCGGCGAGTCCGCCGCCGAACTCGACCGGCGCTGGCAGCCCGGCGTCGAGGCACTGCTCACCGGCTCCATCGACGAACTGCCGCCCGGCGCCCAGGCCTACCTCGCCTCCCGCTCCGGACGGACGCTGTTCTCCGCCACCCTGCGCGAGGTGCCCGCCGAGGAATGGGAACGGCACGCCGAGGTCCAGGTCACCCGGCTGCTCGAACTCGACGACCCGCAGGGCGCCGCCGAGGTCCTGGCCGACCACCCCGTCCGCACCGAGCGCGGCAGCCGCCTGCTGCTGCTGGAGGCCCGGGTACGGGCCGCCCTCGGCGAACTCGACGCCGCCCGCATGCTGGCCGCCGCCGCCCGCAGCCGCGCCGTCGAGGAGGCCGAGCCGGCCGTGCAGCTGGAAGCCGACTTCGCACACGCCCGCTGGGCCGTCGACGAAGGCTTCGCGGCGGAGGCCGGGCCGGTCCTCGCCGAAGCCGTCCGGCTCGCCGAGGAGCTCGGCGACCGGCTGATGGAGATCCGGGTGGAACTCGCCCGCTGGGAGATCGCCCGCCGCCGGGCCGACGGCGCGGCCGAGGCCGAGGAAGTCGCCGGGCGGCTCGACCGGCTGGTCGACGACCGGGCGGTCGAACTGCTCTCCCAGGACCCGCGGCTGCTGCTCGCCGCCACCGGCGCGGTCGGCGACCGCCGGCCCGGCCTCGTCCGGCAGAGCCTGCGGGTGATCGGCCTGCGGCGGTTCACCGCCCGGCAGCGCGCGAGCCTGGCGAAGGTGCTGGCGGCGTGGGACACCACGCTCGGGGGCGAGGCCGCCCGGACGGCCGCCTCGGCCGGGCCCGGCGCCGTCCTGCCCGCCACCGGCTTCTGGCCGAAGTGGCTGGCCACCGCGACCCCCGCCCAGGCCGCCAACGCCCTCACCGCGCTCACCGCGGCCCTCCCCGGCGGCACCGCCGTCCTCGCCGAACTCGCCGGCGTCTACCGTCAGTGGCTCGACCGCGACGGCCCGGCCGGGGACGGGGGCTGAGCCGGCCCGCCTCGTGCAGGCCCGAGCGCTCACCGTGCGGCAGGTGCCACGCTCAGGCCCTTCCGGGCGCGTTGGAGCACCTGGACCAGACGGCCTTCGGACGGCCGTCGTCCGGCGAGCAGCCGGTTGCAGTGCAGGTGGACGTAGCTTCCGAACAGCCGGTCGGGGGCGGCGGCGAGGCGGCCGGTGGCCGCCAGCTCGGACAGCCGGGCCGCGGCGTCGGCGAGCGCCGTCCGCCGCTCGCGCAGGATCTCCGCCGCCGCGTTCCCGAGCAGAGCCGGCCCCTCCGGGGTACCGAGCAGGGCGCGCAGGCGCTGCTGGTGGACGCGGTAGTCCTCGCCGCCCTGGCGCCGGGCCTGCCGGTAGAACTGCCGGGCCCGGTCGGAGTCCACCGCAGCCGGTCCTCGGCGCTGAGCCCGAGCCCGGACAGCAGGTCGTCGGTGGTGACGGCGACCAGCTCGGTGAGGTCCGCCGAACGGTGCGCCGGCCCCCTCGGCGAGCAGGCGCATCACGGCCCTGCTGTCGGCGCAGAAGATCTCCTCGCTGACGTCGGTCCCTCGGTGCCGCCGTACCGCTCGAGTTCACGGTCGTACGTGTCGATCACGAGGCGTGAGACGAGGCCCTCCCCGGTGAGCCGGGAGGCGAAGCGGGTGACCTCCGGGAGCAGGTGCCGGGTCAGCGCGTCCGGTGCGTCCTTCCAGCGCACCCGCAGATGGGGGTGCGGGTCGGTGTACCGGATGAAGAACCACCGCTCGGCGAGCCCGGACGCCTCGGCCATCTCGCACAGCTCCCTCAGCGGGCCGGCCAGCATCTCGTCCTCCCGGTCCGAGTCGCAGTAGAACTTGACGAACAGCCAGTCGGTTCCGGGCAGCCTGGTCCGGTCGTGGACGGGCGTGGGGCGCACCACGCCGTTCGCGGCCGTCCGGCCGGGGGCGGTCGTGCGGGAAGCGCCCACCGCGGCCGGGCGGAGGACCAGCGGCACCACGAACTCGCTCATGAAACGGCCGTCCACCCCCGGTACCCAAGCGGAGTCGGCAGGTCGAGGTCGAAGTCGTCCACCGGCGCGGCCCTCTTGACCTGGGTGAACTGCACCGTCGCATCGCGCCTGAGAGTGACCTGCGTCGCCTCCAGTCCGACGAACGGCGGCTCGCCGGTGTCGACGGTCTTCACCGAGAGCACGTCCGAGGCGTCGAACTCGGCGTAGTAGTCCAGCTGCTTGTTGAATTACAGCCGCCGGCGCGGTCGCTGTCTCCCAGCAGCCCGTTGAGCGTGATGGTTCTGGCCGGTTGCTCCGTCGGGCCGGTCAGACGCTCCGACACGAAATCGTCCTGCGGGCGGTCGCCGATGCCACCTGGGTCATCGGGTTCCGGATTCTCGCCAGTCACGTCGACCTCGAGAAGTGATCGTTCAACTGCCATGGCGGTTCGGGTCGGCGCGTGCCGCCGGTCACTCACCGCATGCCGAACCCCATGGGGACACGGACTCCGACAGGGCAGGCACTCGCGCCTCGGTGACTCGCAGTCACTTCTGTTCTTCTCTCCGGTCCCGTTGTGATACGCCGGACGGGTGAGCGCAGCGCGGCTCAGCCGGCGGGGCCGAGGGCGCGTTCGGTGATGTTGCGGGCCATGCCGCCGAAGACCACGGCGTGGAAGGGGGCGACGGACCACCAGTAGGCATGGCCGGCCAGGCCGTGCGGGTGGAAGAGGGCCCGTTGGCGGTAGACGGCGCCGCCGTCGCCGTCCGGGGCGACGGTGAGTTCCAGCCAGGCGGGCCCGGGCAGCCGCATCTCGGCCCGCAGCCGCAGCAGCCGCCCGGGTTCGATCTCCTCGACCCGCCAGAAGTCCAGCGAGTCGCCGACCCGCAGCCGGGCCGGGTCGCGTCGGCCGCGGCGTAGCCCGACCCCGCCGACCGCGCGGTCCACCCAGCCGCGCAGCGCCCAGGCGAGCGGGAACGAGTACCAGCCGTTCTCGCCGCCGATGCCCTCGACGACCCGCCAGACGGCCTCCGGCGCGGCGCCCACGCGCCGCTCGCGGACGTCCTGGTAGAGGCTGCCGCCGGCCCAGTCTGGGTCGGTGGGCAGCGGGTCGCTGGGCGCGCCGGGCAGGGAGGCGCTCGACCAGCGGGTGACGACCTCGTCGTCCCGGATGCGGCGCAGCGCGAGCCGGACGGCGTCCTCGAAGCCGATGAGGCCGCGCACCGGCCGGCCGAGGCCGGGCACGGTCTGCCCGGCCGGGTCGGGGACGTACCGGGCGATGTCGTGCTCGGCGCAGACAACCTCGTGCCGCAGCGACTCGACGAGCGGCCGGGCGATGGCGTTGGGGACGGGGGTGACCAGGCCGACCCAGTGGCCGGAGAGCCGCGGCGTCAGCACGGGCACCGGCACGACGATCCGGCGGGGCAGCCCGGCGACGGCCGCGTAGCGCAGCATCATCCGGCGGTAGGTCAGGACGTCGGGGCCGCCGATGTCGAAGGCCCGGTTGACCTCGGGCGGCAGGTCGGCGGCGGCGACCAGGTAGCGCAGCACGTCCCGGACGGCGATCGGTTGGATCCGGGTGTCGACCCAGCTGGGGGTGACCATGACCGGCAGTCGCTCGGTGAGGTGGCGGAGCATCTCGAAGGAGGCGGAGCCGGAGCCGATGATCACCGCGGCGCGCAGTTCCGCGGTCGGCACCCCGCTCTCGCGCAGCAACCGGCCGACCTCGGCCCGGGAGCGCAGGTGCGGGGAGAGTTCGGCGGCGGGGACGCCGGAGGGCACCAGCCCGCCGAGGTAGACGATCCGCCGGACGCCGGCCCGGGCGGCGGCCGCGCCGAAGGCCCGGGCGGCGTCCCGGTCGGTGCGTTCGAAGCCGGGGCCGGTGCCGAGCGAGTGGACGAGGTAGTAGGCGGTGTCGACGTCCTCGAAGGCCGGGTCGAGGGTCTCCGGCCGGGTGACGTCGCCGGTGGCGGTCTCCACCCGGGCCCGCCAGGGGTGGTCGCGGAGCCGTCCGGGGTCGCGGACCAGGCAGCGCACGGTTCGGCCGGCCGTGAGCAGTTCGGGCACCAGGCGGCCGCCGATGTACCCGGTGGCGCCGGTCACCAGGCAACGCGTCGGCCGGGCGGTCTGTTCGGTCATCGGGTCCTCCCGGAGCGGTGTCCTCGGAGCGGTGGGGCGGGTAGCCGATCAGAAGGCGTACCGCACCCTGAGCCAGGGCGCGTGCCGGTCGATCAGGCCGCGGAGCTCGGCGAGCGCCGCGGCCTTGCCGGCGGCCCGGTAGCGGACGTTCGGGCTGCCGTTCTCGGACCGCTTCGCCTCCTGCAGGGCCGGGCGCCACAGCAGCTCCTCGGCCTTGGGGTGCCAGCCGAGGTTGACCTCGTGCAGCTCCCGGTTGTGCGTCAGCATGATGATCTCAGCGGCGGCCTGGGCCTTCACGGCGGCGGGCAGCATGTCGTCCATCCGGTGCAGCAGTTCGGCCCAGTCGCGCTGCCAGCCGGCGCGCAGGACGACGGGGGAGAGGTTGAAGTGCACCTCGTACCCGGCCGCGAGGAAGTCGCCGGCGGCGGCGATCCGGTCGGGGACGGGCGTGGTGCGGATGTCCAGCAGCCGGGCGTCGGCGGGCGGCATCAGCGAGAAGCGGATCCGGGTGCGGCCGCGCGGGTCGAGGCCGAGCAGCTCGCGGTTGACCCACTTGGTGGCGAAGGACGCCTTGGCGGTCGGCCACGCACGGAACGCGCGGACCAGGTCTGCGGTGTTGTCGCAGATCAGGGCGTCCACCGAGCAGTCGTTGTTCTCGCCGATGTCGTAGACCCAGGCGGCGGGGTCGCACTGGGTGGGCGCGGGTTTGCGGCCCTGGCGGCGGACGTGTCCGGCGAGGTAGGAGACGATCCGGTCGATGTTGGTGAAGACGGTGATCGGGTTGGCGTAGCCCTTGCGGCGCGGCACGTAGCAGTAGGCGCAGGCCAGTGCGCAGCCGTTCGCGGAGCTGGGGGCGATCCAGTCGGCGGAGCGGCCGTTGGGCCGGGCGGTGAGGGTCTTCCTCTCGCCGAGCACCAGGACCTCGCTCTTGATCCGGGCCCAGCGTTCCACGTTGCCGGCGTTGCCGTGCAGGTGCGGGATCCGCCAGTGCGAGTCGACCTCGACCACCCGCGCCTCGGGGAAGCGGGCCAGGACCTGGCGGCCGCGCGGGGAGGCGGCGGCCGCCGGCTCGGCGTGGATCTCCCGGACGTGGAACAGCTGCTGCAGGCGGCGTTCGGAGGTCACGGCGGTCGGTCTCCCGGTGGTGCGTGCGGTCGGCTGGGGCGGTGCGGGTCGGCGTTGCCGGATCGGCGGCGCCGGATCGGCGGTGGTGTCGTGCGCGGTGTTCGGAGCCGACGGGCGACCGGATGGGGTGGGCCGCGGCCCCGGACCGGTCCGGCGCTTCGGGGGCGGCCGAGCCGCGGGTTCGGCATGCTGGGAGCCGTCCGCGGGCTTGGTGCGGCCGGCGGGCGATCCGACGGGCAATCCGGTGGGCGCCCGGCTCCGAACCCCGGGTGCCCGACGACCGCCGCCGCCCGAGGACGACGGTCCCGCCGACGACCCGGAGGTTCCCGATGTCCGCCACCCGTCCGACGGGCAGGCCGCAGGCCTGTCCGGCCCGACCGGCGGTCCGCGCCGCCCGACCCATCGGGGTGGCGGATTGAACACGGTCGTCCATCTGTCCGGACCGCACCGCCGCGGCCCGGATCTCAAGGAGCTCGTCGCCCAGGTGGCCTTCGGCGACCAGGACGCCTTCGGCCGGCTGTACGACGCGGTGGCCGGGCCCGTCTTCGGCCTGGTGCGCCGGGTGCTGCGCGACCCGGCGCAGTCGGAGGAGGTCACCCAGGAGGTGATGCTGGAGGTGTGGCGGACCGCCGCCCGCTACCAGCCGGACCGCGGCGAGGTGATGGCCTGGGTGCTGACCATGGCGCACCGCCGCGCCGTCGACCGGGTGCGCTCGGCGCAGGCCACCGCCGACCGGGAGCAGCGGGTCGCCGCCCGCTCGCACATGCCGGCCTTCGACGAGGTCTCCGAGCAGGTCGAGGGCAGGCTGGAGCGCGAGCAGGTACGGCGCTGCCTGAAGATGCTGACCGAGCTCCAGCGCCAGGCCGTCACCCTGGCCTACTACCGGGGCTACTCGTACCGTGAGGTGGCGGACATGCTGAGCACGCCGCTGGGTACCGTGAAGACCCGCATGCGGGACGGGCTGATCCGGCTGCGGGACTGCCTGGGGGTGGGGTCGTGACCATCGGAGCGGATCTGCACACGCTGACGGGCGCCTACGCGGCGCACGCCCTGGACGGGCCCGAGCGCGCCGAGTTCGAGCGGCACCTGGTGGTGTGCGAGCCGTGCGCGCTGGAGGTGCGGGAGTTCGCCGCCACGCTGGCCAGACTCGGGGCCGCGGAGGCCGAGACCCCGCCGGCCGAGCTCAGGGCCCGGGTGATGGCGGGCATCGGGTCGGTCCGGCAGCTCGCGCCGCCGTCCGCCGGGGCGCACGGCGCGCCGGAGTCGTCCGCGCGGCGGCGCGGCGGGTTCGCCCGGCACTGGCCGAAGTTCGCCCTGGCGGCGTCGGTCGCGCTGGCCGCGGCGCTCGGCGGCCTGGCCGTGGACCAGAGCCGCCGGGCGGACGAGGCGGACGCGCGGGCCGCCCAGCTGCAGGCCCAGCAGGCCGCGTTCGGCAGCCTGCTCACCGCACCGGACGCCCGGACGGCGACCGCCACCACGGGCTCCACCGGTGTCGGCACCGTCGTCTGGTCGCAGAGCCGCGGCCAGGCCGGGTTCCTGGCCTCGGGGATGCCGGCGCTGCCCGAGGGCAAGACGTACGAGCTGTGGTTCGACGACGCCGGGACGATGCGGCCGGCCGGTCTGCTGCCGGCCTCCAGCGGCTCGCTGCTGCTGCAGGGCCCGCTGGACGGCGCGGTCGGCGTCGGTGTGACGGTGGAGCCGGCGGGCGGCTCGGCCCACCCGAGCGGCGACCCGGTGATGCTGCTGCCCTTCAGCTGACGGCGGGCCGCCGCCCCCGGTGGTCACCGGGCGTGACCACCGGGGGCGGCTGTTGACCGAGCGTCAACCGTCACGCTTCGCTGTCGAGATGCCGTGCGACCAGGCGTAACGTGAGAAGAGGCCGGCCGTCGGTGTCATCCGCCCGGCGAGCTGACCGTCCACCAGTTCCATCTCGGCCGGCCGGCGTGAGCGCCGGTCCGCGGATCGGAGGCATCGGTCATGGTGGAGACAGCGGCACCCGCACCCGTCGTCCAGAAGTACTGCACCGTTCAACCACGGGTGGTGCCCGAGCTCCGGCCCGGGCTCGGCCTCGCGCGGGAGCGCGCGATACTCAACGTCGGCTCCAAGTGGGTCAACGGCACGCACATCCACTACGCCTTCCTCGACGGCACCGGCGGCGGCCGGGGCAAGGCCCAACTCGACCAGGTCCGGGACGCGTTCCGCGCCTGGAAGGACCTCGGCATCGGCCTGGAGTTCGAGGAGGTCGAGAGCCCGGCGATGGCCGAGGTCCGCATCGCCTTCGAGGACGACGGCTCGTGGTCGTACGTCGGCCGGGACGCCCTGACGATCGGCGGCGGCCAGGCCACGATGAACTTCGGCTGGGACGTCACCAGCACCTGGGGCCGCGCCACCTCGCTGCACGAGACCGGCCACTCCCTCGGCCTGGAGCACGAGCACCAGAACCCCAACGCCGGCATCCGCTGGAACGAGGAGGCCGTCTACGCCTCGCTCGCCGCACCGCCCAACAACTGGACGCGCGAGGAGACCTTCCACAACATCCTGCGCAAACTCTCCAAGGACGAGGTCACCGGCTCCGTCTGGGACGCGCTGTCCATCATGGAGTACCCCTTCGAACCCGGGCTGATCCTCGAACCGGAGAAGTACGGGCGCGAGGGCCTGCAGGGCGGGCTGACCCTCTCCGCGACCGACAAGGAAATGGTCCGGGCCTGGTACCCGCCGCTGACCGTCGGCCCGACCGCGCTGCAGCCCGGCGCCTCCGCCCCGCTCGACCTCTCCTCCGGCGGGCAGGCCGACTTCGGGCTCCAGCCCGGCGAGACCCGCGCGTACGACATCGGCAGCTTCGGCAAGAGCGACGTCGTCATGGTCGTCTTCGAGGACGTCGGCGGCGAACTGCGCTACCTCGCCGGAGAGGACGACAGCGGCACCGAGGCCAACGCCCGCCTGAACGTGCGCCTGGTCGGCGGGCGGCGCTACGTGCTGCGGGTCCGGCTGTACTCCGTCTACGGCGGCGGCCCCACGGCGGTCATGTACTGGTAGCCGGTCCGCGCGCGAACCGTTCACGACAACTCCACACCGGCCGGGGGCAATCCACCGGACGGGCCGCTCCGAAGACCCGGTAGCCAGCGAAGGAGCGGCCCGGCGGGAGCGCGGGCCCGTGCAGTGGAGGGGGCCCCGTGACAGTGCCCGGAACAGTGCCGGACGCGACGGCCGGAGGGGGCGCGCGGCCCACGCGCCCCGGCCGCACCGTCGCCGTGGTCGGCGCCGGAGTGGCCGGCCTGACCGCCGCCTGGGAACTCCACAAGGCCGGCGTCGCCGTCGAACTCTTCGAGGCGGACGGCCGGCTGGGCGGCCACGCCCACACCCAGCGCGCCGTGGGCGCCGACGGCCGCGAAGTGCCGCTCGACACCGGCTTCCTGGTGCACAACGAGCGCACCTACCCGCACCTCGTCCGGATGTTCCGTGAACTCGGCGTGCGCACCCGCGACAGCGACATGAGCATGTCCGTGCAGTGCCGCGGCTGCGGCCTCGAGTACGCCGGCGCCCGCGGCCCGGCCGGCCTGCTCGCCCGCCCCGACGCCCTGCTGCGCGGCCGCTACCTGCGGATGCTGTCCGAGGTGCCCCGCTTCCACCGGCGGGCCCGCCGCCTGCTCGCCGACCCCGCCGCCGGCGACCCCTCGTTGCGCCGGTTCCTCGACGAGGGGGGCTTCTCCCGGTACTTCACCAGCCACTTCATGACCCCGGTCGTCGCCGCCGTCTGGTCCTGCGCCCCCGACCTCGCCGGCGACTACCCGGCCCGCTACCTCTTCGCCTTCCTCGAGAACCACGGCATGCTCGGCGTCACCGGCTCGCCGACCTGGCGCACCGTCGTCGGCGGCTCCCGCAGCTACGTCGAGCGGATCGCCGAACGCCTCACCGCCGTCCACCGCTCCGCCCCCGTGACCGCCGTGCACCGCCACCACGACGGCGTGGAGATCACCACCGCGGACGGCCGCCGCACCGCCGCCGACGCCGTCGTCCTCGCCACCCACGCCGACCAGGCACTCCGGCTGCTGGCCCGCCCCACCCCGGCCGAACGCGAGGTCCTCGGCGCCTTCCACTACTCCCGCAACCCCACCGTGCTGCACCGCGACGTCTCCCGGCTGCCCCGCGCCGCCTGGGCCCGCGCCTCCTGGAACTACCGGATGGCCGACTGCGGCGGCAGCGCCGACGGCGTCCAGGTCAGCTACCACCTCAACCGGCTGCTCGGCCTCGACACCGACGAGGACTACCTGGTCACCCTCAACGCCGACCGGCACGATCCGCTGCCCGAGGAGCACATCGTCTCCCGCACCGTCTACGAGCACCCCGTCTACACCGCGCAGAGCGTCGCCGCCCAGCGCCGCCTGCCCGAACTCACCACCGGCCGCACCGCCTTCGCCGGCGCCTACCACGGCTGGGGCTTCCACGAGGACGGCTGCCGCTCCGGCGTGCACGCCGCCCTCGCCCTGCTCGGCCGCACCGCCTTCGCCGGCGCCGCCGACCACCCCGGCCTGCCGGCAGGCGTCCGATGACCGCCACCGCCGCCGCCCGCCGCACCCCCGACGCCGCCCTGCCCGGCCCCTGGGGCGCCGCCCTGTACGAGTGCCGGATCACCCACCTCCGCACCGCTCCGGTGCGGCACGCCTTCCGGCACCGCACCTACCTGTGGCTGGTCGACCTCGACCACCTGCCCGTGCTGCCCCGGCCGCTGCGCCCGCTCGCCCGCTTCCGGGCCGCCGACCACCCCGGCGACCCCCGCGGCACCCTGCGCGGCAACCTCGCCGCGTACCTCGCAGGTCAGGGCGTCGACCTGGCCGGCGGCCGGGTCCTGATGCTCGCGCAGGCCCGTTCGCTCGGCCACGTCTTCAACCCGCTCACCGTCTACTGGTGCCACGACGCCGAGGGCCGCCCGCTGTGCACCGTCGCCGAGGTGCACAACACCTACGGCGGCCACCACCGCTACCTGCTGCGCCCCGGCGCCGACGGCCGCGCCTCGGTGGCCAAGGAGTTCTACGTCTCGCCGTTCTTCCCAGTGGACGGCCGGTACCGGATGACCGTGCCGCAGCCGGGCGAGCGGCTCGCCCTGACCATCCGGCTGGAACGCGACGGCGGGCTCCCGTTCATCGCCACCGTGCGCGGACAGCGCGGCCCGGCCGGCCCGGCCGCCCTGCTGCGGGCCGCCCTGCGGCACCCGTTCGCCACCCTCGCCGTCAGTGTGCACATCCGCCACCAGGGCATACGCCTCCTGCTGAAGGGCCTGCCCGTGCACCCCCGCCCCAAGCCCACGCCCCCGACCCGTACCGGTTCCGCCGCAGAAGAGGTGTCCGCCCCGTGACCCGGACCGCCGCACCCACCACCGTCCCGCCGACCCCCGTCGACCCGGCCCGCTGGCCCGACGTCGCCCGCGTCCCCCGCACGAAACTCCGGGCCGCGGTCGCCGGACGCCTGCTCCGACGGGTCGCCCACCGGCGCGGCCTGCGCGTCGAACTCCCCGACGGCAGCGTGCTGGTGCCCGCCCCACCCGGTGCCGCCGTGCTCCGCCTGCACCGGCCCGAGGCCTTCCTCGCCCGGGTCGGCGCCACTGGCCTGATCGGCTTCGGCGAGTCCTACCAGGCAGGCGACTGGGACACCCCCGACCTGATCGGCCTGCTCGGCGTCCTCGCCACCGCCCCCGAGACCCTCGTCCCGACCGGCGCCCAGTGGCTGCGCCGCCTGTACGTGCAGCGGCCCCCGGCCGCCGAACTCCCCACCGCCGACAACGCCCGCCGCAACATCCACCACCACTACGACCTGTCCAACGACCTCTTCGGGCTCTTCCTCGACCGGACGATGACATACTCGTCCGCCGTCTTCCCCACCACCCCCTCCGGCGCACCCCTCGCCACCTGGGACAACCTGCCCGAGGCCCAGCACCGCAAGATCGACCGGCTGCTCGACCTCGCCGCCGTCGGCCCCGGCAGCCGCGTCCTGGAGATCGGCACCGGCTGGGGCGAACTCGCTCTGCGGGCCGCCGCCCGCGGCGCCCGCGTCACCAGCCTCACCCTCTCCGAGGAACAGCTCGGCCACGCCCGACTCCGCATCGCCGACGCCGGCCTCGCCGACCGCGCCGAGGTCCGGCTCTGCGACTACCGCTCCGCCGAGGGGCAGTACGACGCCGTGGTCAGCGTGGAGATGATCGAGGCCGTCGGCCGGCCGTTCTGGCCCGAGTACTTCCGCACGATCGACCGCGTCCTCGCCCCCGGCGGCCGGGCCGCCCTGCAGGCCATCACCATGCCGCACGACCGCATGATCGCCAGCAGCAACACCTACACCTGGATCCTCAAGTACATCTTCCCCGGCGGCCTCATCCCCTCCGTACAGGCCATCGACCAGGCCACCGCCCGGCACACCCGGCTGCGCGTCGCCGCCGACCACGCCTACGGCCCGCACTACGCCGAAACCCTGCGGCTGTGGCGGGAACGCTTCACCTACCGCGCCGACGAGGTCGACGCCCTCGGCTTCGACCGGGTCTTCCGCCGCACCTGGGAGCTCTACCTCGCCTACTCCGAGGCAGGCTTCCGCACCGGATACCTCGACGTCCGGCAGATCCTGCTCACCCGCGAGGAGACCGCCCGGTGACCGCCGCCCCCCGACTCGCCGCCCTCCTCACCGACCTGCTCGGCGGCCCGCCGCCGTTCCGGATCCGCGCCTGGGACGGCTCCACCGCGGGCCCCGACGACGCCCCGACCGTCGTCCTGCGCCGCCGCCGCGCCGTGCGCCGCCTGCTCTGGCAGCCCGGCGAACTCGGCCTCGCCGACGCGTACATCACCGGCGACCTGGACGTCGAGGGCGACCTCGCCGAGGGCCTCGGCACCGTCCGCCGGGCACTGGCCGGCCGCGGCCCCGTCCGCCCCGCCGTCCGCGACCTGCCGCGGCTGCTCGCCACCGCGGCCCGGCTCGGCGCCCTCGGCCCCCGGCCCGCCCCGCCCGGCGGCCGCGCCGCCGTCCGCGGCGCCCTGCACAGCCGCGGCCGCGACCGCGCCGTGATCAGCCACCACTACGACCTCTCCAACGAGTTCTACGCCCTGCTGCTCGGCCCCGCCATGGCCTACTCCTGCGCCTACTGGACCACCGGCGAACAGAGCCTGACGGACGCCCAGACCGCCAAGTTCGACCTGATCTGCCGCAAACTGGGCCTGCGCCCCGGCAGCCGCCTGCTCGACGTCGGCTGCGGCTGGGGCGCCCTCGCCCGGCACGCCGCGAAACACCACGGCGCCCGCGTCACCGCCGTCACCCTCTCCCGCCGCCAGCACGCCTTCGCCTCCGCCCTCGTCGCCGAGGCCGGCCTCACCGACCGCGTCGAGATCCTGCTGCGGGACTACCGGGACATCACCGACGGCCCCTACGACGCGATCAGCTGCGTCGAGATGGGCGAACACGTCGGCGAACGCCAGTACCCCGCCTTCGCCGCCCGGCTGCACGGCCTGCTCCGCCCCCACGGACGGCTCCTCGTCCAGCAGATGTCCCGCGGCGCCGACGCCCCCGGCGGCGGCGCCTTCATCGAGACCTACATCGCCCCCGACATGCACATGCGCCCGGTCGGCCGCACCGTCGACCTGCTGGAGGCCACCGGACTCGAAGTCCGGCACGTCGAGGCCATGCGCGAGCACTACGCCCGCACCATCGACGCCTGGTACGACACCCTCCACGAGCGGCACGCCGACTTCACCGGCCTGGTCGGCGAACAGACCGTCCGGCTCTGGCGGCTCTACACCGCCGGCAGCTCCCTCGCCTTCGCCGAACGCCGGATGGGCGTCGACCAGATCCTCGCGGTCCGCCCCGCCGGCGACGGCGGCAGCGGCGCACCCGCCACCCCCGCCCCCTGGTACGGGGCCGCCCCGTGAACACCGCCGCCTTCGCGGTCAACCTCGCGGCCACCGCCGGCGCCGCCCTCGCCGTCATGCTGGCCGCCCTCGCCGTCGCCCTGCGCACCGGCCGGCACCGCGGCGTCGACACCGCCTGGGGCCTCGCCTTCACCGCCGTCGCCCTCACCGGTTACGGGCTCTCGGCCGGGTACGGCGACGACGGGCGGCGGCTGCTCGCCACCGCACTCACCACCCTCTGGGGCCTGCGGCTCTCCGCCCACATCGCCCGCCGCGCCCGCGGCACCGGGGAGGACCCGCGCTACGCCCGGATGCTCGCCCGCAAGCCCCCCGGCCGGGCCCGCACGCTGTACGCGGTGCGGATGGTCCACCTGCTGCAGGCCGGCCTGGTCTGGTTCGTCTCGCTGCCCGTGCAGGCCGCCCAGTACCTGCCCGGCGCGCCCGGGCCGCTCGCCTGGGCGGGCACCGCGGTCTGGGCCGTCGGCCTGTTCTTCGAGGCCGTCGGCGACCTGCAGCTGAGCCGGTTCAAGGCCGACCCGGCCAACCGCGGACGGGTGATGGACCGCGGCCTGTGGGCCTGGACCCGGCACCCGAACTACTTCGGAGACGCCTGCGTCTGGTGGGGGCTCTTCCTGCTCGCCGCGGACGCCCCCATCGGCTGGGCGTTCGTCGGCAGCCCGCTGCTGATGACCTGGCTGCTCGCCTTCGGCAGCGGCAAACCGATGCTGGAACGCCAGATGGGCTCCGACAAACCCGGCTGGGCCGAGTACGCGGCCCGCACCAGCGGCTTCGTCCCCCTCCCACCCCGCCGCCGGACCGTGCGCTGAGGCCCGGAGGCTTGTCCAGACCGGGGGCCGTGTGCGTCGACGAGAACGTCGGCGCAGCCGTGCACGGTGCGGGCGGGCGCCGGAGCGTCCGCCCGCCTCTTCGGCAACCTTCTGTCGAGCGAATCATCCGAATCCGGAGCCGGTACCCGCCGGCAGCCGGTGCGCGGCCGCCGAGCCCGTGGCGGCCGGTCCGGCGGGCGGGGCCGCCGCGACGTCCCGCGCGGCAGCCCCCAGGGCGAGTCCGGTGCCGGCCACCGCACGCACGGGGGCCATCGCGGTGCGTCCGGGTCCTCGCGGACGTCGCAGCGGCGGACCCGCCGGGCCGTGAGTGCGGTGCGGCCCGCGATCGAGCCCCGGATCGCCGGGGCGGGTCAGCCGTTCGAGGCCGGCGAGGACGGATCGCTCCCGCGGTGGCAGGGCGGCGGCTGCCATGGCGATCGACCTCCTTCCTCACCGGGCTGGATGCCCGGCCCTTCCACCGTGGAACGGCGGCCCCCGCCCGGCAGCTCGCATCGTCTGTGCACCGTTCGGGCGTGTCGGGTCCGGCCGGCGCGGCGGCAGGCGTACCGTGCCGGAGTGGAGATCCCCACCGAGCTGACGGCGAGCCTCGCCGAGGCCAGCATCACCACCGGGGGAGTGGCCCGCCGACTCGGCGTCTCGCCCACCACCGTCCGCTCCTGGGAGCGCAGGTACGGCATCGGCCCCTCCGGCCACGAGGCCGGCCGGCACCGCCGGTGGCGCCCGCAGGACGTCGCCGTGCTGGAGGCGATGTGCCGGCTCACCGCCCACGGCGTGCCGCCCGCCGAAGCGGCCCGGCTGGCCCGGGCCGGCTCCCTCGTCAGACTCCCGCAGGGCCGTCCCGGGCCCGGCGGGCCGCGGGAGCACGCCGAGCCCCGCGAGTCCGGCGGCAGCCGGGCACTGCCGCTGGGCACCGTCCGGCCGGAGTGCCGCGGCCTCGGCCGGGCCGCCGTCCGGCTCGACGCGCCCGCCGTCGAGCGGATGCTCGACCGGGCGCTGGCCGACCTCGGCCTGGTGACGGCCTGGGACGAGGTGATGATGCCCGCCCTGCGGGCGGTCGGCCGCAAGTGGGCGGTGGAGGGCGAACGGTACGTCGAGGTGGAGCACCTGCTCTCCTGGCACATCTCCGGCGCCCTGCGGAAGGTCACCCGCTGCGCCGAAGCGGCCGCGCCGGTGGCGCCGGTGCTGCTCGCCGGCATGCCGGGGGAGATGCACTCGCTGGCGCTGGAGGCGGCCGCCGCCGGGCTCTCCGACCGCGGCGTGCCCTTCCGCATGTTCGGGCCGGCGGTGCCGCCGGCCGCCCTGGTCGAGGCCGTCCGGCGGATCGGCCCGTCGGCGGCGCTGCTGTGGTCGCAGACGCGGGACACCGCGGACCCGCGGCTGGCCCAGCTCGCCGCCGCCACCGCCTGGGGCCCGCGCGGTGCCCGCACCCGCCCGGCCGTCCTGCTCGGCGGCCCCGGCTGGGCGGGTACCGACCGGATCGCCGGCACCCTGCGCCCGCGCCGCCTCCCCGAGGGCCTCGCCCACCTGGAGGCGCTGGCCGCGTCCTGACGGCCTGCCGGCCCGGTGTCAGGAGCTCCTGAGAACGACGAGTTGACGGGTCGTCCGGGTCATCGCCACATAGCGGTCGACCGCTCCCGCGACGCCCTCGCCGAACGCCTCCGGGTCGACGAGGACGACCAGGTCGAACTCGAGGCCCTTCGACAGCGCGGGCGTCAGCGACCGGACCCGGGGGGTCGCCCGGAACCCGGGGGCGCCGATGACGCAGGCCGTCCCGTCGGCGTGTGCGGCGAGCCAGCGCTCCAGGACCGCATCCAGCTCCTCGACGGACCCGTGCACGACGGGGATGCCGCTGCTGCGCACCGAGGTCGGCACATTGGCGTCCGGCAGTACGGCCCGGACGACCGGCGCGGCCTCGGCCATGACCTCGGCCGGCGTCCGGTAGTTGATGCCCAGTGAGGCGACCTCGATCCGGTCGAGCCCGATCCGCTCCAGCCGCTCCCGCCACGACTCGGTGAACCCGTGCCGGGCCTGGGCGCGGTCCCCGACGACGGTGAAGCTCCGCGACGGGCAGCGGAGCAGCAGCGTCTGCCACTCGGCGTCGGTCAGTTCCTGCGCCTCGTCCACCACGATGTGCGCGAACGGGCCGGCCAGCGGCTCCGGATCGGTGCCGGGCAGCGCCGCCCCGTCGACCAGGGTGTCCTGCAGGTCCCGTCCCCGCAGCATGGCCACCGCGCCCTCGCCGTCGTCGTTGGCCCGGAGGATGTCGCCGATGACGTCGGCCATCCGGGCGCGTTCGGCGGCGACGACGGCCTCCTGTCGGCGCCTGTGCCGGGCCGCCTCCGGGTCGCCGAGCCGGTGCCGGGCCGCGTCCAGCAGCGGCAGGTCGGACACCGTCCAGGCCTGCGCGTCCGGGCGCCGCAGCCTCCGGACGTCGTCCGGGCCGAGCCAGGGCGCGCACATCCGCAGGTAGGCGGGGACCGACCAGAGATCGCCGACCAGGTCGGCCGCCTCGATCAGCGGCCAGGCGCGGTTGAGCGTCGCCACCAACTCCTCGTCCCGCAGCAGTGCGCGCCGGACCAGCTCGGGCGCGACGTCCTCGTCCAGCCTGCCCAGCAGGATCGCGGCCAGCTCCTCCAGGATCTGCGCGCGCGCCTCGTTGTGCGGGGTGCCCGGTTCGACCGCGTCGAAGGCATCGGCCCAGTCCTCGGCGCTCAGCCAGAGGTCGCCCCAGTCGGTGCCGACCTCCGTCCCCTCCGAAGGCGGCTCCTCGTAGAACCGGACGGCCTTCTCGATCGCCCGCACCATGTCCGCGGAGGACTTCAGCCGGGCCGCCTCCGGATCGGCCTCGACCCCCGCGGCGGCGCCCTCCGCGACCAGGTCCCGCAGGGTGCAGGTCTGCACACCCTCCTCGCCGAGGCCGGGCAGCACGTCCGCGACGTAGTCCAGGTAGGGCCGGTGCGGGCCGACGAACAGCACGCCGCCCCGACGGTGCCCCAGCCGCGGGTCGGAGTACAGCAGATAGGCGGAGCGGTGCAGCGCGACGACGGTCTTGCCCGTGCCCGGGCCGCCGTCGACGACCAGGGCGCCGCGGGAGCCGGCCCGGATCACCGCGTCCTGGTCGGCCTGGATGGTGGCGAGCACGTCCCGCATCCGGGGGGAGCGGGCGGCGCCCAGGCCGGCGATGAAGGCCGACTGGTCGTCGAGCGCCGCGTGCCCCTCCAGCCCGTCGGCGGTGAACACCTCGTCCCAGTAGTCGGTGATCCGGCCGCCGGTCCAGCGGTACCGGCGGCGGCTCGCCAGGCCCATCGGGTCGGCGTGGGTCGCGGCGAAGAACGGCTTCGCCGCGGGGGAACGCCAGTCGACCAGCAGCCGGCGCCCCGTGCCGTCGGTCAGGCCGAGCCGTCCGACGTACACCGGCTCCGAACCGTCTGCACCGACGACGCGGCCCAGGCACAGGTCGAGGCCGAAGCGGCGCAGCGCGCGCAGCCGGCCGGTCAGCCGGTGCACCTCGGCGTCGCGGTCCATCGCCGCCCGGCCGGCACCGCCGGGGGCCCTGCGCACGGCGTCGAGGCGGTCGGAGAGTTCGGCGATCGCCTGCCGGAGGCTCTCCGCGACGGCCGCGAAGTGCTGCTCGTCGGCGGCGACCAGCGCCGGGTCGGCCTTGGGTGACAGGTGGTCGGGAAGGTCGAACGCGTTCATGGCGAGGGAGTTCGTCTCAGGGGCACCGCACCGGTCATTGACCGACAAATCCGTACGCACTTCGTGAATCTCCCAATTCCACAGGATCCGGGTTCAGATCAGCGATTGTGCGGTACGACGGGGGCCTTGCCGCAAGACCCCCTGTGCGCTATACCTTGAGAGTGGCAAGCGGTGGGTCATCCCGTTTGCCTTTCTTCTTGTCAGGACCCGCCGTCTTGCCAGGACCCGCCGTGACCGCCCCTGCCGCGTCCGCCAGCACCTCCCGGGCCGCCCGTGCCCCGGAGGCCAACGCGCCCTGCACCGGCCCGGTGCCGCGGTGGTCCCCGCAGACGTACCGGCCGCCGCCGAGCGCGGCCGGCCGGGTCAGCGGGTGCGGGGCCGGCATCGCGGGCAGCGCGTAGGGGACGGCGCGGTCCGCAAGGTGCTCCCAGCCGCCCGTGTCCACCCGGTACAGCTCGGCCAGCCGGGCCCGTACCCGCGGCTCCCGGGCCGGGCCGAGCACCGAGGTCGCCACCAGGGCCCGGCCGTCGCCCGAACACCCGGGCACCACCTCGGACAGCACCACGCTGTTCAGCACCGGGCCGTCCGCGTCCACCAGCAGCGTCGGCTCGGCCAGCGGGGAGACCGGCGCCGCGTGGTACAGCGTCGTCACCGAGCGGCCCGGCGGCACCGCCGGCCCCGGCAGCAGCCGCGCCGCCTCCGGGGCCTCGGTCGCCACCACCGTCCGCCCGGCGGGCAGCTCCGTGCCGTCCGCGAGCAGCACCCCGTCCGCCGTCAGCTCCGCCACCGGCGACCCCAGCCGCACCGTGCCCGGCGGCAGGCCCGCCGCCAACTGCTCCGGCACCGCTCCGATCCCGAACTCCGGCAGGCAGAGCGTGCCGCGCAGCAGGCTCCGCCACACCAGGTGGAACACCCGGCCGGAGGTCTCCAGCCCCTCCTCCAGGAACACCCCGGCGAGGAACGGCCGCAGCACCCCGTCCACCGTTCCCGGTGAGAGGCCGGCCGAGGCCAGCGCGGCGCCGGTCGACACGTCCCGGCCGCGCCGCAGCAGCGCAGCCGGGAGCACCATGTCACGGGCGCTCAGCAGCCCGAGCGCCACGGTGTCGCGGAACGGCGCCAGCCGGCCCGGCAGCAGATCGCCGGCCAGATCCGGGCGGCGCGTCGGATCCACGAACCACCGCCGCACCCGGTCGCAGGCCAGGACGAACCCCGGGGTGAACGGGTGCAGCCGCAGCGCCCGCAGGTCGATCCGCCGCCGCACCTGCGGATACGACGTGTTGAACACCTGGAAGCCGCGGTCCAGCCGGAAGCCGCTCACCGGATCCGTCCGCATCCGGCCGCCGACCCCGTCGGACGCCTCCAGGACCGCCACCTCCAGACCGCCCGCGACCAGGTCGCGGGCGCACGCCAGCCCCGCCAGCCCGGCCCCGACCACCACGACATCCACCGAGTCCACCTCACCGGCTCCTCTCCGTTCGGCCGTACGCGCCGCGCACGACAGCCGGCCGCTGGGTAGGGACCTCCATGTGAACCGCACCCTCCTGCGCCTCACCGGCGCCGCCACCGCCGTGTACGGCCTTGCCGTCACCCGCCGCCCCGCCCTGCTGGCCCGGCCCTCCGGCCTCGCCGCGCCGGACGGCACCGTCCCGCAGCCGGTCGCCGTCTGCATCGCCCCGCTGGCCCTCCGCGACGCCGCCTGCGGCCTGGCGATGCTGCTCGCCCCGGACGACCGCAGCCTCCGCACGGCCGCCCTGCTGCGGATCGCCGCCGACCTCGGTGACGCCGCCCTGCTGTCCGGCGTCACCGAGGTCTCCGCCGGACTGCCGACCGGACGGCACCGGGCCGCGGCACTCGTGGTCTCCCTCGGCTGGGGCGCGCTCTCCGTCGTCGGCCTGCTGCAGCGCGACCGGCCGGCCGAGACCGTGCCCTAGGCAGGCCGGCAGGGGCGCGCGACGGGCGGAGGCTGCGCGGGCCGGCGCTGCACGAACGCTGCGGGTGGACCGCGCCGCCCGTCGGGCGGAGGCTGGAACGAGCGCAGGCAGACCCGCCGGTCCACGGAGCGGCACCGCCCGGCGGGCCGCGCCGGCGGTGGATGCACGGGCCCGGGCAGCGGATGCCCCGGGCCCGTTCCACGCGCCCGGCCACAAGTGCGGCGTCGGGTCCGTCCGCGGACGGTGAGTCATGTGCCGGCCTCCCTGGCAGCGCAGCGCAGCGGTGCCGAGACGGCCCGGCGACCGACGGGCCGCCGCCCCCGGGCCCGGGCCCTGCCGAGAGTCTTCGGCCGCGTCCCCGGCGGCCACCAGGCGCAGCGCTTGCGCACTGATTCCGCCCGCCGCCCGGGGGAACCGTCCACCCCTCGCCGGAGGTGGACGAACCATGCCGCATGTGAAGGGCCCGTGCAGTCGTCGGCACTCTTGCGTGGAGGATCCCGGGGCAGGGGGGTGAGCGCCCGGACCCCGGGCATGCGAGCCGCCGACGCACCCACGGAAGGAATGGCCATGGCAGTGATGAGTGAAGGGTCGACCATCGCACCCGGAGCGACCGCGGCGGGCGCAGAATCCGAGGGCGTCGCCGTGCCGGCCGCGGCGCCGGTCCGGCGGCTGGTCGAGGACCCGTCGGCGGTCGCCCCGGCCGACGCCAAGGTCCTCTCGTCGGCCCTGTTCGCCCGGCTGCGGAGGCTGGAGGAGGGCACCGCCGAGTACTCGTACGTCCGCGGCACGCTCGTCGAGCTCAACCTCTCGCTCGTCCGGTACGTCGCCCGGCGGTTCCGGCAGAGCGGCGAGCCGATGGACGACATCGTGCAGGTCGGCACGGTCGGCCTGATCAAGGCGATCGACCGCTTCGACCCGGACCGCGGCCTCGAGTTCGTGACGCTCGCGGTGCCCACCGTCCTCGGCGAGATCAAGCGCTTCTTCCGGGACGCCACCTGGGCCGTCCACGTGCCCCGCCGCCTCCAGGAACTGCGGCTGGCCCTCGCCAAGGCGAGCGACCGGCTGGAACAGGACCTCGGCCGCCCGGCCACCGTCGCCGAACTCGCCGCCCACCTGGAGATCACCGAGGGCGACGTGGTGGAGGGCATGATCGCGCGCAACGCCCACACCGCCGGCTCGCTCGACCTCGGCAGCGACGACGACGACGGCGACGGCTCCCTGCTGCGGCGCCTCGGACGGCACGATCCCGGGCTGGAGAAGGTCGAGAACCTGCAGGCGCTCAAGCCGCTGGTCGCGGCCCTCGCCGAACGGGACCGGGCCATCCTGCACATGCGCTTCGTCGACGAGATGACCCAGGCCGACATCGGCGCCCGCCTCGGCGTCTCCCAGATGCAGGTCTCCCGCCTGCTGGCCCGGATCCTCTCCCGCCTGCGCGAGGGGATGCTCGGCACCGAGGCCTGACACACCGCCGGCCGCCCCGGCACCCGCACCGCTCGCCCGTACCCGCGACCCGGGCCCACCCGGGAACCGCGGGTACGGGCGTTCTGCCCCGTCCGTCCGGTGCCGGTGCCGGGGCCCGCCGCCCGGACCACGGGGCGCTGGGGGCGGGGTGCCGCCAGCGCCCTGAAGGGGTGTCAGACGATGCGCCGCAGGAACTCCTCCGGGGTGTGCGGCCAGTCCACGAAGGCCGACTCGCAGCCGGCCGGCACCGTCCGGTAGGTGCAGTCCAGGAACGCGCCGAGCTCCGCCGACCCCAGCCGGACGGACGCCCCGGCCCCGGGGCAGCGCCACTCCAGTAGCACCCCGCCGTCCTCGTCCGGCCGGACGCACAGGTCGCCCGGGCCGGTGCTGCCGTGGCGGCCCTCCGCCAGCAGGTCGCGGCCGACCGTCCACCGCGGGCCGTCGTCCACCGCGCCGCCGTCCTCGACGACCAGCGTCTCCGACAGGCGCGCCGGCCCCGGGAAGCACAGCGCGACGGCGAACGGGTCGTCCGTCCGGTACCGCAGCACCACCCGGACCTGCCGGGGACGGGACCCGCATATCCGCGCGGTCGTGTGCCGTTCGATCGTCTCCACCATGCTGCGTCCCTCCGCTCCTGCGCGAACCGGGCCGATGCCCGCCCACCGGCACGTGCCCCGCCGGCGGAGGTCCATGCGGGACGGGCGCGGGCGGTCACTGCCCGCCAGCCGACGGTTCGTCATCAAAGCGTCCCCGGAGGGGGGTTTGCCCGCGCCGTCAGCGGCAAGGCGGTACCGCCGGAAGCACGTCCGGGACACCGCCTCGGGCCCGGACCCCACCGGAAGGAGAGAGCCCATGCCCACCGTGGCCGTCCTCCTCGTGGTCCTGCTCTGCGCCGCCGCGGCGGCCGCGGTGCCCCTCGTCCGCCGGCGGCTGCGCACCCGCGGCCTGCGGACGCGGTTCGGGCCCGAGTACGAGCGCACCCTGCGCAGCCATGGCGGAGACGTCCGCCGCACCGACCGCGAACTCGCCGACCGGCTCGCGCTCCGCCGCCGACTGCGGCTGACCGGCCTCCCCGCGGCCGAGCGGGAGAAGGTCACGACCTCGGTCCGAGGACTTCAGGTGCTCTTCGTCGACGACCCGCCGCGCGCCGCCGCCGAGGCCGAACGGACCCTGCAGGCCCTGCTCGACCGCATGGGCTACCCGTCCTCCGGCCGGACCGAGGTGCTGTCCGTCGACCACGCACCACTGCTCGGCGCGTACCGGACGGCCCGCGAGACCCTCGGCCGGACCGAGGGCACGACCGCCGGCACCGAGGACCTGCGCACCGCTCTCCTGGCGGTCCGCGCCCTCACCCTGGACGTCCTCGGCCGCGACCACCCGTCCCCCGTCGAGCGGCCCGCACCCGGGACCGCCCCGACGAAGGTGCTGACCACCAGGGCCCTCGGCACCCGCCCGCCGGGCGCCGCCCCGGCACCCGGCCGACGGGCCGTCAAGCCCTGATCCGTCCAACCGATCTTCTGCGAGGAGTGACATGAGCGAGGACCGATCGAACGACACCGAGCACCAGAGGCCGGAGGGTCACGCGCAGGCCCGACGGGTGCCCTTCCCCCGCCAGCCGGACGCCTCCTCGCCGCGGGCGGACGTCGCCGGGGCGGACCTCCCCGCCCCGGCGGCGGGCGGGCCGGCCGGGGACGGGTTCGGCGGCTGGCTCGACCCGCGGCAGGTGGCGACCGTCTCGGCCGAGTGGGACGCCGTGCAGGCCGGGTTCGTCGACGACCCGGCGGAGGCGGTCCGGCAGGCCGACGAACTGGTCGCCAGGGCGGCCGAGTTGGTCGCCGAGGCGGTGCGCCGCCGCCGGGAGGGGCTGCACACCGAGCCGGGCACACCGGCCGGGCCGGACGCCGGGACGGAGGAGCTGCGGCTCGCGCTGCGCGACTACCGCGGCGTCCTGGACCGCCTGCTGGCCTCCTGACGGAGCGTCGTACTCCGCCGTCCGTACACCGCCGTCCGACCCCGTCAACGGAGGACCATGCCCGTGTGGACCGTCCTGAGGCCCGTCGCGGTCGCCGCCGCCGCACTGCTCGCGATCCTGCTGCTGGACCGCACGGTGCTGGTGCTGGCGAGACGCCCGGCGGCGGGCCGGCTCCGAACCCTGCTGCAGCCGTGCCGGGTGCCCGCGCTGCTGACCCTCGCCGGCCTGCTGCTGCTCGCCGCCGAACCGGCCGCCGGCCTGCCGGAGCCCGCCCGCGGGCCGCTGCGGCACGGCCTGGTGCTGCTCGTCCTGGCGGCCGGCGCCTGGCTGCTGACCCGGGTCGTGGCGCTGCTGATCGACACCTCGTTCGCCCGGTACGCCACCGAGCGGCGCGACCCGGCGCGGATCCGCCGCGTCCGCACCCAGACCGGCATGCTGCGCCGGCTGTCGAGCGCCGGCATCGCCGTGGTCGCCCTGGCGGCCGCCCTGATGACCTTTCCGGCCGTCCGCTCCGTCGGCGCCAGCCTGCTCGCCTCGGCGGGCATCCTCGGCCTGGTGGTCGGTGTGGCGGCGCAGAGCACCCTGGCCAACCTGTTCGCCGGGGTGCAGCTGGCGTTCGGCGACATGGTGCGGCTCGGCGACGAGGTAGTCGTCGCGGGCGACTGGGGGACGGTCGAGGAGATCACCCTCACCTATGTCGTCATCGCCACCTGGGACCAGCGGCGCATCGTCATGCCGGTCTCGTACTTCGTCGGCAAGCCCTTCGAGAACTGGTCCCGGCGCGACCCGGCCATCACCGGCACGGCGCTGCTCCACCTCGACCACCGCACGCCCGTCGGCGAGCTGCGCGCCGAGTTCGAGCGGCTGCTGAAGGAGTGCGCGTGGTGGGACGGCGAGGGCAGCGCCCTGCAGGTCGTCGACACCACGCCCAGCACCATCGTGGTGCGGGCCCTGATGACGGCCCGCAACGCCGCCGACGCCTTCGAACTCCGCTGCTGGATCCGGGAACGGCTGATCGGCTACCTGCGCGAGCAGCACCCGGAGGCGCTGCCCCGGGTGGCCCTCGACCCCGTCCACGGCTGAGCCGCCCGCGCGCGGACCGGGCGGTGGCCGGCACCGCCCGGTCCGCGCGGGCCCGCTCAGCGGCGCTGCCGCGCGGCCTGCGCCTCGGCGAACTCCTTGAAGCCGAGCAGGCCGTCCAGCACCCGGCGGTGGGTGAAGCCGAGGACGACGGCCAGCCGGTCGGCCAACCGGCCCGGCCGGACGTCCAGTTGCAGCATCACGGTGGTCCGCCGCTCGTCCAGCCGGTGGAAGGTCACCACGCCGGTCTGCCGGAGGTCGCCGGTGACGGACGCCCAGGCGATCCGCTCGTCCTCGATCCGCTCGGTGACCCGGGCGTCGAACTCCCGTATCGCGCCGCCGGTCCGGACCGTCCAGCGGGTGAGCCCGGACTCCGGCCGCTCGACCCGCAGCACACCCCGCACGAAGAGCGGGAACTCCTCCACCCGTGTCCACTGCCGGTAGGCCACCGGCACCGGGACCCCGACCTGGACGGACTGCTCGACCCGCGCCATCGCTCGCCACCTCCGTGTCGCACCGACGCCCACCGGTCGGTGACCGTCCGTCAGGCCGTCTGTCCCGGCGGCGCGCGGACATGCCCGCCGGGCCCGGATCCGCCCGGGCCGAATCGCGGCGCACCCCGGGTGTCGGCGGCGAGCGGGGGTAGACGCGCCGTCGGCCCGCCACCCACGGCGGACCGCGGCAGTGACGACGGAGGAGATCCCATGGGCATCGGCGGATGCATCATCCTGTTCGCGATCGGCGCGATTCTCGCCTTCGCGGTGGACTGGCACCTCTCGGGTGTCGACCTCGACACCGTCGGCTGGGTGCTGATGGCGGCCGGCCTGCTCGGCGTGGTCGTGTACGCGAGCGCGCTGCGCCGGCGCCGGCCGGTCGGCCGCCCCGCCGACGAGGTCGTCGAGGAGCGCCGGTACTACGAGGGGCTGTGACCCGCCCCCGGGAGAGGAGCACCGATGGAGACCGAGGAGCACCGGACCCGGCGGTACACCGGGGGCTGGGCCTGGCAGCGCCGCGCCGCCTGCCGGGGGAAGGACGCCGCGCTGTTCTTCCACCCGGCCGGGGAGCGCGGCGAGCGGAGCCAGGAGCGGGAGGCGGCGGCGAAGCGCGTCTGCACGCGCTGCCCGGTGCGCGGCCAGTGCCTGGAGTACGCCCTGGCCGCCGACGAGCGGTACGGCATCTGGGGCGGGCTGACCGAGGACGAGCGCCGCGCGCTGCGGGCCGGGGCCCGGCGCCGCGGCCGTCCCGCCGCGGCCCGGCCGCCGGGCCGGGACTGAGCCGCCCTCCCGGTCGGGTGCCGTGCGCAGGCCGAGGCGGAACCCGGGGGACTCAGGGGGACTCAGGGGGACCGAGGGGGACCGAGGGGGACCGAGGGGGAATGGAGCGGGCGGCTCGGGGCAGACGACGCCCGTCCCCGGACGGACCGGCCCTCGGCGGGCCGGGCCGGTGGCCGGGGTGACGACGGACGAAGGAGAGGTTCAGCGATGACGATCCTCTGGGCGCTGGTCGCCGGCCTGGTGGTCGGCCTGCTGGCCAAGCTGGTGCTGCCGGGCCGTCAGCCCGTGCCGCTGTGGCTGACCGTGCTGATCGGCGTGGTCGGCGCGGTGCTCGGCAACACGCTGGCCTCGTACCTCGGTGTGCGGCACACCGGCGGAATCGACTGGCTGCGGCACCTGCTGCAGGTGGGCGTCGCCGCGGTGCTGATCGCCGCCGCCTCCCCGGTGTACTCCGGGCGCAGGCGCTGATCCGGCCCGCCGCCGGGGCGCGGACGCGCCGGCGCCGCGGACCCGAACCGACCGAGCGAAGGAGACGAGGATGCGCGAGCAGATCTGGAACCACCACCCCGACAACGGCCACACCGAGGACCGGGACGTCATCGGCTACACGGTGCAGGCCACCGACGGGAGGATCGGCAAGGTCGACCGGCACTCCGTGGAGGTCGACGCCTCCTACCTGGTCGTGGACACCGGCCCGTGGATCTTCGGCCGTCAGGTGCTGCTGCCGGCCGGCACGATCCTGCGGATCGACCACGAGGAGCGGACCGTCCTGGTCAACCGCTCGAAGGACGAGATCAAGGGCGCACCGGAGTTCGTGAGCGAGCACGAGGTGCCCGCCGACCACCTGAGCGCCCTCGGCACGTACTACGGCCCGATGATCTGACCGTCCGCCGGCGGCCGGTCCCGCGGGTTGCACCGCGGCCGACACCGGGTACGGTGCCAGGGGCGGTCGGCCATCACCGGCCGCCGGGCAGGCGAGAAGTGACGGATCGGCGGCCGCACCGCGGACGGCCGCCAGCGGAGGGCACGGGACATGGGCAGCGGTGAGCTGGGTACGGGGCCGACGACCGGTCGGGCCGCGGGAGCCGGAGCGCCCCTGCGGACCGCGTCCGGTCCGGAGGGGGCGGTGGTCTGCTCCCTCTCCGGGGACCTCGACCTCGACGGACTCGCCGAGGTGGAGGCACCGCTGCGGGAGTTGGTCTCGGCCGCCGCACCAGGGGTGCTCTGCATCGACCTCGCCGCGGTGGGCTTCTGCGACTCGACGGGCCTCAACCTCCTGCTCCGGCTCCGGCTGGACGCCGAGGAGTCGGGGGTCACGCTCGTCCTGGCGCAGCCCGGTCCGCAGCTGAGCCGGCTGTTCGAACTGACCGGCACCGGCGCGGTGTTCCGGGTCTTCGAGACGGTGGGGGAGGCGTGCGCAGCCGGGTGAGGACGGCCCCGGGCCGCCCTGGCGAGGAGGCCCCCGACGAGGGAGGGCCGGGGAAGAGCCGGACATGCATCAGGGTGAGGACATGAGCAGCAGTTCGTACACCGCCGACGGGCCCGTGCTGGGCCAGCGCCGCCGGTACGTCTTCGGACCCGCCGGGCAGGTCCGGACGGGCCGGGAGTTCGCCGCCAAGGTGCTCCTGGACTGGGGCCTGGCCTGCGACGAGCTGTTCGACGAGGACGTCCGGCTGATCGTCTCGGAGCTGGTCTCCAACGCCTGCCTGCACGGCGGCGGCCCGCGCGAGCTGGTGCTCGTCCTGGCGGACCGCTCGGTGCGGATCGAGGTCCTGGACGCCGGCGAGGGCGTGCCGGAGCCGCGCAGCCCGCACCGCACGTCCCGGCCCGGCGGGCACGGCCTGCACATCGTCGGCCGGCTGAGCACCGCCTGGGGCGTGCTGCGCGCGCCCGGCGCCAAGGCGGTCTGGGCCGAGGTCGCGCTGCCCGACACCCCCTGAGGCCGGCTTTCCGCCCGTCGGGGGCGCATGGCCGGGCCGATCGGGGGCAGACGGCCGCCCGACCGCTTCGGACCTCCCAGGGGAGTCGACCGTGATCATCGCGCAGGCCGGTGCAGCCTCCATTCCCGCCCCCGTCCCCGGGGTCGTGCCGCTCGTCCTGCGGTACGACTCGGACGACCCGTTCGCGGTGGTGCTGGACTTCCCCGACCCGCCGGCCGACGGCGAGATGTCCGGCGGCGACCCGATCAGCTGGTACGTCTCCCGGGAGCTGCTCACCGAGGGCCTCGGCGGCCCGGCCGGCGACGGCGACTTCCGGCTGGTGCCGGTGGACGGCGGGCTCACCCAGCTGGAGTTCCACAACCGCAACGGCGTGGCCCTCGTGCAGGTCGCCACCGACGAGCTCCGCGGCTTCCTCGCCGACACGGCCGAGGTGGTGCGGCCGGGCGAGGAGCACCGGCAGGTGCGCTGGCCGGACACGGTCGAGGCCTTCCTCCGGGCCACCGACTGACCGGCCCGGGAGGCCGGCCGTGCATGGAACGCCGGGAGCAGGGCAGACGCCGTCCGTGACCGCCGGCGGAACGCCCGCCGGGTCCGAAGGGAGTGGTCATGAGCGGCAAGAACAAGGTCGAGAACATGGCACAGAAGGCCCGGGGCAAGGCGGAGGAGACCACGGGCAAGGCCGTCGGCAACGAGCGCCTGACCGCGAAGGGCAAGATCGACCAGGCCGCCGCCGACGCCAAGCAGGCCGGCGAGAAGGCCAAGGACGCCCTCAAGCACTGACCCCCGGCACGGCCCCGCGGCGGGGGCGCCCCCAGGAAGGGTGCCCCCGGCCGCCCGTGCTCACCAGCCTCCGGTGCCCGGCGCGCCCTTGAACGGCCCGCGGATCTCCGGGGTGATCCAGCCCCCGTAGAAGCCGCCCTCCTGCGGGACGACCTCCTCGCCGCCCACCGTGCAGCGGTCCACCCGCCCCGGGTAGAACGCCAGGTGGCCGCGGATCTCCTCGTAACCGGGCGCCGGCTCGGGGTAGCTCCAGGCCGCGTTCTCGCTGCGCGTCCCGTCGACGACCAGGTCGAAGTAGACGGCGGCACCCTTCCACTCGCACCAGCTGCGGTGCCAGGACGGCACCAGTACCCCGGGCGCCACCGCCGCCGACGGCAGGTAGAACACCGGCGGATGGCTGGTCTCCAGCACCCGCAGTGCCTCGTCGGTGTCGGCCACCAGCAGGCCGCGGAACTCCACGGTCACCCGGCGGCCGGCCTTCTCCACCCGCGGCGGACGGGGGTAGTCCCAGACCGACTCCGTCCCGCCCTCAGTGGTCATCGCAGCGCGCCTCCTCTCCGCTCGGGCCCGCCCGGACGGCGCGCCGGGCCGGGCGCCCCCAAGGTGTTCGGAGCCGCCCCCCGGACCGGATGGGCCCGCCGCCGCGCCGTCCCGGCCGGCGGTTGCCCGCCACCGGCGGCGGGCAGGCTCGAAGCGACAGGAGGTGGTCCGGATGCCCCGCACCTCACCGGCGCAGCGGCCGCGCATACCGGCCGACGGCCTGTTCGGCCCCGACTCCGTCACCTGGCGTGTGCACGCCGACCCGGCCATGCTGCTCGGCGGCCTGCGGGCACTGCTGCTGCAGGCCCTGCACCCGCTGGCGATGGCGGGGGTCTCGCAGCACTCGGCCTTCCGCGAGGACCCGTGGGGGCGGCTCGACCGCACCGCCCGCTTCGTCGGCGCGGTGAGCTACGGCACCGGTGCGGAGGTCCGCGAGGCGGTGCGCCGGGTGCACCGGGTGCACGAGCACGTCCGCGGCACCGACCCGGCGACCGGGCGGGAGTACCGGGCCGACGATCCGGAGCTGCTGGTCTGGGTGCACGCCTGCGAGGTCGGCTCCTTCCTCGATGTGGTCCGCCGCGCCGGGCTGGCGCTGACCGCCGCCGAGGCCGACGCCTACCTGCGCGAGCAGAGCGTGGTGGCCCGGCTGGTCGGGGTGCCCCCCGAGGTCCCGGTGCCGGACTCCGCCGCGGCCCTGCGGCACTACTTCGCCGCGGTGCGGCCCGAGCTGTGCGTCACCCCGGCCGCCCGGGAGGCGGTCCGGTTCGCCTTCCTGCCGCCGCTGCACGGCAGCGCCCTGCTGGCCGTCCCGGCCTGGGCCGGCCTGGTCGGGCTGGCGCTCGCGATGCTGCCGGGCTGGGCCCGCCGGATGTACGGCCTGCCGGGCTGGTGGATCACCGACCGGGCGGCCGACCTGGAGGCCAGGGCGCTGCGCTCGGCCGTCTTCCGCCTGCCCCGCGGCTGGTGGGAGGGTCCGTACGCGGTCGCCGCGCGCGAGCGGTA
Source organism: Kitasatospora sp. NPDC085879 (assembly GCF_040686255.1). Taxonomy (NCBI): domain Bacteria; kingdom Bacillati; phylum Actinomycetota; class Actinomycetes; order Kitasatosporales; family Streptomycetaceae; genus Kitasatospora; species Kitasatospora sp. NPDC085879. The sequence continues at coordinate 150,637 of NZ_JBFBJZ010000002.1, forward strand.
CGGACTCGCCGCGGAGCCGGCCGGTCACCCGGGGCGGAGTGTCTGAGGCATCGTCGGATCGTGTGCACACCGCGCGGGATGTGGAGTCTTCTGAATGTCAGGTGCCCCGGGGCGGGCCCGGTGTCGAAGGCTTGCCCCCCTGGCCGGTTGCGGAATGCCGGTTGCCGAGCCCCAACTGCCGACGATTCGAACCGATCTGTTCCCCAACCGGTCATGCGCGGACGGATTCGGCTGCTCGGCGGGTGTCAGGCGATCACCGGTTGGGTTTCGGTGTACCCGTTGACGCTCCCGGTGGCACGCCCGTAGGGTCGCGGCCCATGGACGCCGGTCGGTGATCCGGACATGTCGGCTCGCTGCCGTCGCCCGGGCCGCCGTCCCTCGCCGGACCGTCCACAGAGGTGCCAACTGCCGTGCCCCGGTGCAGCGTCCACCGGGCCCGCGGCGTGCCGCACCTCCCTGCGCGCCCTGCCGCCACCCGCGGCTCCGGTCGGCGCGGTCCGGCGTCCCCATGAGCAGACCCACTCAGCAAGGGATGTGCAAGTGACCGGTTTCTCGCGACCCAGGGCTTCCGCTCTGGGGGTGGTCTGCGCCGTACTGCTGTCCGGTTGCTCCTCGGGTGTGCTCGGCTCAGGGTCGGACCTGACGGTCGTCATCGGCGTGGACGGTCCGCTGACCGGCAAGCTCGCCGACCTGGGCCTCGGCATCCGGAACTCCGCTGAACTGGCGATCAACAAGGCCAACGCCAAGAACACCGTGCCGGGTGTGAAGTTCGTCCTCGACGCGAAGGACGACGAGGCCGACGAGCAGGCCGCGAAGGCCAACGGCGAGGCGTTCGTCGCGGACCCGCGGGTCATGGGCGTGGTCGGCCCGCTGACCTCCTCCGGCGCGATCGCCATGGCCCCGGGGCTCTCCCAGGCAGACCTCGCCGAGGTCTCCCCGTCCAACACCTCACCCGCGCTGACCTGGGGCGCCGACTACCGCGCCAACGGCAAGAAGCGCCAGTACGCGACGTACTACCGGACGGTGACCACCGACGCCGTGCAGGGCCCGCTGCTCGCCAAGTACGCGCACAACCGGCTGCACGCCGGCCGGGCCGCCGTGATCAGCGACACCAAGGCCTACGGATCCAACCTCGCCGCCGAGTTCGCGACCGCCTTCGAGGAGGTCGGCGGCAAGGTGGTGTACCGGACGACGGTGAAGCCCGGCACCACCGACTTCACGAAGATCGCCTCGCTGGTCGCCGCGCAGGACCCGGACATCGTCTACTACGGCGGCGAGCACCCGGAGGGCGGCCCGCTCTCCGCGGCGCTCAAGGCGGCCGGCGTGAAGGCGCCGCTGGCCGGCGGCGACGGCCTGCACACCGACGGCTACATCAAGGCGGCCGGCGGGGCCTCCAACGGCGACTTCGCCAGCCAGCCCGGCATCTCCGTGGAGGGCCTCGCCTCCGCCTTCAGCTACCTCGACGCCTACCGCGCGGCCGGCTACAAGGAGGAGCCCGGCCCGTTCGGCCCGTACGGCTACGACTCCACCTGGGCGCTGATCCAGGCGGTCGGCAAGGCCCGGCAGGCCGACCCGGAACTCTCCGGGGCCGCCCTGCGCAAGGCCGTCGCGGACGCGATGCAGAACGTGTCCTTCTTCGGCGTCACCGGCGACGTCTCCTTCGACGAGTTCGGGGACACCCACAACCAGGTGGCCTCGATCTACAAGGTCGCCAACGGCACGTGGACGGCCATCGTCCCGTTCGGCCGGCTCCGCGACTTCTGACCCGCCCCGGGCGGGCACCGGCCGACCGGTGCCCGCTCAGGACACCACGGTCTGCTCGGCCACCTCCGTCAGCGTGACGGTGCACAGGCCGCCGCGCTCGGACTTCACGTCCGTCACCTCCAGCTGCGTGCCCGGCAGCAGGATGAACTCCTCCTCGCCGGTGAACGCGGAGAAGTCGCGGATGCCCACGGCCCGGGCGGGGACCACCTCGAAGAGCGTCCGCCGTCCGCGGCTGCCCATGAAGGCCCGCGCCACGCCCGGCTCGGACGTGCAGGAGGAGACACCCCACCAGGTCACCGTCCGCCCCAGCGGATACTGCGAGCGCAGGTCCAGTGAGACACCGCGCCACAGCGGCGCGGTACGGACGGGGAGCTGCGACACGGCCGCGAACAGCAGTCGCAGGTACGGAAGATAGGGGACGAGCCGGGACCGGTCCGGGGAGCGCAGCACGGCGTTGATCTCCCGGTAGAACGCGGACTCGCAGGTGTAGAGGTGGAGGGCGGCGATCGCGTCGGCGGACAGGCCGTCGGCCGCCTCGTCCGCCCGCCGCTTGCCGAACTCGTGCGACCGGTCGACGTGCCGGTCCAGGCCCCGCAGCAGCTGCGCGACCGGGCCGACCGCGTCCCGGAACCCCAGCAGCGGGGTGTCGAACACACCGGTGATCGCCGGGAGTTCGAGACCCTCGTCCTTGACGCTCGCGAGCCGCTCCAGATACAGCTGGTGCAGCTCCATGGTGGAGGCGATGAACGCGCCCATCCGCTCGGCGGTGTCGCCGTCCGCCCCGCCGGCCTCACCCGCGAGGGTGTTCCACCCCGTGCTCGGCAGCCAGTCGATCCCGTCGTGACCCAGCGAGGCGAGGGCCGCGTTCACCGTCCCGAAGTGGTCGCCGTCGCAGAAGATGTCGCCCTGCGCCGCGGGATTGGCGTGGTCGATGTGCCGGACCTCGACGCCCGGGTACTTCTTCTGCAGCTGCAGGACGACCTTCTTCAGGCTCCGCGCGTGCGCCCCCCACCAGGCGAAGACCACACCGCGGTCCTCCTCGGCGGCGTCCTGCTTGGCCTTGAGGATCTCCTCGACGATCCGCTCGGCGACCGGCCGCCAGAACGCGGTGTGCCGGTCGGTGCCCGTCGCCCCGTCGCTGTCCGCGGTGAGCGCCGCGTTCAGCAGCAGCACACCCTGCGTCAGCATCGCCTGGAACCACTCGGGCGGCTGGACGGTGTCCTGCTCCTTCAGCAGCGCCCGGACGTCGGCGATCGGCGTCTTCTTGACGATCCCGTACTTCCACATCGCCGCCGCCTTGATGATGCAGCGGATGCTGACGACCCGGCCGAACTGGCTGTCCTTCCAGTCGTGGAAGGTGTTGTCGAACATGGCGATGCCGGTGGCGCTCTCCGGCCGCGGGTACGGGTTCTGACCGAAGACGACGACCTTCCACTTGTGCGGCGCGTGCGGCTTCAGCGCCTGGAAGGTCAGTTCACGGACGGGCACGACCTCCGGAGCGCGGCCCGGGCCGATGAACGCCGCCGCGTCCGGCCGCGCCTCGATGACCGGCTTCAGCAGCGGGAGCCACGGCTCGCCGCCGCCCTGGAAGAGCTCCGCGAGGGCCAGCGGGTCGTTCGGGTCGGGCTGGGCACCGGCGTTGGCGTCGGCATTGGTGGTGGCGTCAGTCATGGTGGAGGTACTCCGGGACGGTCGAAGCGTGCCGACGGCACGGCATGGAGGGCCGTCGGTCCGCCGACGGCAACCACAGTCCTATCGGCCGCGAGTGACAACCGCCGGCCGGCCGTTCGCACCGGCCGCCCTGTCAGTGCAACGCCCTAGCGTCGGGAGTGACAGAAGATCCGTTGTCGCAGGGGAGTGGACCATGACCGAGAACCGCGAGCAGGCGCCGCTGAAGGTCGTACTGACCGACATCAACTCCACCGTGGTGGAGTCCTGGCGGGCCGCCTTCGCCGACACCCCCGGGGTCGAGATCCGCAAGGGCTCCATCCTCGACGAGCGGGTCGACGCCTGGGTCAGCCCCACCAACTCCCGCGGCCGGATGGACGGCGGCGTCGACGCCGTCATCAAGCGGCACCTCGGTGCGGGCATCCAGCTGCGCGTCCAGCGGGCGATCCGCAGCGGCTTCGCGGGACGGCTCCCGGTGGGCAGCGCCGTCTGCGTGCCGTCCGGTGCGGTCAACCCGAAGTTCCTGATCTCGGCGCCCACCATGGAGGCGTCCTCGCAGAACGTCAGCGAGACCCTGAACGTCGCCCTGGCCTGCGCCGCCGCCTTCCAGGCGATCCACCGGCAGAACGCGCAGGCCCCGGGCAGCATCACCTCGGTGGCCCTGGTCGGCATGGGCGCCCAGACCGGCCGGGTGCCGGCCCGTGTCTGCGCGAACCTGATGTGGACGGGCTACACGCTCTTCCAGGACCACTGCTTCGAGGACTTCGACGAGCTGCGCAGCACCGTCACCGCGCAGCTCGACGACATCGACAAGGCACCCGAGACCGAGCGGGTCCGGATCGCGCCGCCCGCCCGCCGCACCGCCCGCCGCTGACCTGGGCCTCGCCCTGCCGTGGTCGACGACGGGGGCCGTGACACAGCCGGTACGTCCGAGGTCGAACCGGATGGTTCGTCATCTGGCAGACCGAGCCGCGAATTGACGGTCTGTCGGCGACAGGTCACGACGAGGGGGCCGGCATGTGGGGTCGGGGGACCGTGCTCGGCGGGCGCTACACGCTCACCGAACGGGTCGGAAGCGGCGGTATGGGCGAGGTCTGGCGCGCCGACGACGGTGTGCTGAAGCGCCAGGTCGCCGTCAAGATCATGCAGCCGGCGCTGCTGGCGGACCGCAGTTTCACCGAGCGGTTCAGGCGCGAGGCGCGACTCCTCGCCACCCTCCGGCACCCGGGCATCGTGCACGTGCACGACTACGCCGAGCCGGCCGACGACGCGGACGAGCAGATCGCCTACATCGTCATGGAGTTCATCGACGGGAGACCGCTGAACTCCGTCCTGGCGGACGAGGGTCCGATGGTGCCCGCGCGGGCGCTCGGCCTCCTGGCCGACGCGCTGGACGCGTTGCACGCCGCGCACCAGCAGGACATCGTGCACCGCGACCTGAAGCCGTCCAACCTGATGGTGCGCAGCGACGGCGGCGTGACGGTGACCGACTTCGGCATCGCCCACGCGATGGCCGGGACGAAGATCACCACCACCAACTCGGTGCTCGGCACCGCCCTCTACATCGCCCCCGAGCAGGCCGACGGCAAGTCCACCACCCCGCTCTGCGACCTGTACTCGATCGGCGTGGTCTGCTTCGAACTGCTCACCGGCCGGCTGCCGTTCACCGGAGAGACGGTCCTGGAGATCGTGCTCAAGCACATCCAGCAGCCCCCGCCCCGGCTGTCCGACGAATTCCCGCGGGCCGTCCGCGACTTCGTCGCGACCGCCCTCGCCAAGGACCCGGCACAGCGCTTCCCCGACGCCGGCGCGATGGCCGCCGCCGGCCGCGCGGCGGCCGCCCGGCCGGGCGCCGGGCAGCCGGTCCGCGAACCCACCGTGTTCGCCACCGTGCCCGAGCCCGTCCCGCGGGAGGCGCCGAAGGCCGACACCCCCCGCACCGCTCCCGCCGAGCCCGCACAGCACCGGCGCAGCCGACTGATCGTCCCGATCATCATCCCGGTGGTGATCTCGGCCGGGGTCGGCAGTGTGGTCCTGATCGAGCAGGCGCCGTGGCAGTCCCGCGCGCAGGGCGCCGGGCCGCAGCCCTCGGTCGCGGCGCCGTTCAGCCCGGGCGCAGCGTCGGCCGCGGCGAGCGGTACCGGCGGTAGCGGCGCGGCGTCGCCCCCGCCTGGCGGCGCCACCAGCCCGCAGGCCGTACCGGGACAGCAGCCCGGCAACCCGGTGTCCGACCAGAGCGGTGCGGGCGCCGCCGGTGGTGGTGCCGCGGGCGGTGCCGGCGCGGGCACCGGCACGGGCGGGGGCGCCACCAACACCGGGGGAGCCGCCCGGCCGCCCGCCGGCACCCCGGCCACCACGGCACCCGCGACCACCCCCGCGCAGACCGGGCCGCCCCAGGGCTGCGGCGGCACCGGCTGGGGCTACATCACCGGGGTCGGCAGCGGCCAGCGGCTGGGCCTCGCCGCCTCGGGCCTGGCCGGCGGGACGAGCGCGGTGGTGGGCCGCAACACGTCCTACGGCTGGATGCGTTCGGCCCCCGACCCCGGCGGCTGGTACAGCCTCTACCCCTGCAACATGAGCAAGCCGCAACTCGTCCAGAACGGCAACAACGCCGAACTCTCCTCGGGCTTCAGCGTCACGTACCGCTGGACGGTGACCAGTGCCCCCACCCAGGGCGCCGTCTACCTCAAGGACTACAGCAGCTCGACCTGCCTGACCGACAACGGCACGGGCAGCGCCGCCACCATGCAGACCTGCACGCCGGGCAACCGCTCGCAGCAGTGGTTCGTGCCCCCGTCGGGCTGACGGCGCCACCGGGCCGGCCGGTGGTGTCCCACGGTCGACGTGCGCCTCGGCTGCGTCGCATCCGGTCGGGCCTTTCCCGGCACCTGGACAGGACCGCCGATCACATCCCCGAATCACCTGCGGGAAACTGTCGACGGATCAAGTAATCAGGACGCTGCGTAATCGATCCGAGGCCGAGTTGAGGGGCCTGCGCGCCGGTGAGATGGTGAACGTACGGTGCAACTGCGCTGGGAGTACGTCCCGGTCCGGCGGCCCGCACCGTTCCGCACCGCTGAGCCGGGCGGTCCCCGAGTCCGCTCGTCGGACAGCCACGCCCAGTCGTCCGCGGCACCCGAAGACGCATCCTGGGGACGCGCCGGAAAGGACGAGCGCATGATCCACGGATATGACGTGTCGGTGTACCAGCCCGAGCACCCCAACGTGTCCGGCCAGCAGTTCCTCTTCGTCAAGGCCACCGAAGGGACCTCGTACACCAATCCGAGAATGGCCGGCCAGGCGCAGACCGCACGTACGGCCGGCATCGCCCTCGGCTTCTACCACTACCCGAACATCGCCGGCGACCCCGTGGCGCAGGCCAAGCACTTCCTGAGCCAGACGCGCCTGCTCGGCGGCGAGATCCTCATTCTTGACTGGGAGTGGTACGGGCAGCACGTCACGAACCAGAAGGCCCGCGCCTACAAGGACGCCTGGCTCGCGTACGTGAAGGGGGCGGCGCACGGCCACAAGGTCATCCTGTACACCGACACCAGCAACTGGCTGAACGTCGATCAGAACGGCAACTGTGCCGACGGCCTGTGGATCGCCGACTACAGCCACCCCGCGGGGCAGCCGCCCATCCAGCACCCGTGGCTGTTCCACCAGTACACCGACAAGCCGCTGGACCAGAGCGTGGGCAGGTTCGCCTCGCTCGACGAGCTGAAGGCGTGGGCCGGGCAGCCGGCTGCGGACGGCGCGGTCGGCCCGGTGACGCCGACGCCCGCCGGTGTGCCCGACTGGGTCCGGCTGACGGACCACGTGATGAGCATCGAGGAGAAGATCTACGAGGGTTGGAACAGCAACGGCGGCTGGAACAACCTCACCCCGTTCGGTGAGGAGTTCGGCGAGAACGGCGTTGCCTGGTGCGTGATCTTCGAATGGGACATGTACCACGACGTCGGCCTCGCCTCCATCGTGAAGAAGACCGACAACGTGCAGGACTTCACCGACTGGGCCCGGTCGAAGGGCTACTGGTCCCTGTATCCGTCCGTGGGTGCCTGGGTGAACCTCGGCAACGGCGAGCACACCGAGATCGTCGTCGGCTTCGACGCGCAGAACGTCTACACGAAGGGCGGGAACAGCCTTCCTCCGGGGCAGAACGGGCAGGGCAACGGCGTCTGGTCCCACACGTTCCGCAGGAGCGACCCCTATGTCGTCGGGTACTTCGCGCCCCGGTTCCCCGACGGCGTGTGCCCGCCGACGGCCGACCCGCGTGACCCGCGCGGCGGTAGGGAGATGCCGCTCTGGCGCTGGAACGGCTACTCCACCCCCACGCGGCCGGTTCCCACCGGCTCGCTTCGACAGAAGGAGGACGCCATGGGCGTCGCAGTGGTACCCCTCAAGACCGGATTCGGCGAGGCGACCGTGGTGCCGGTTCCCCGCGTGTGGGTCGGAGACCCCGACATCCCGGTCGGCCGGGTGTGGCTGTCGCTGGCGAGCGATTTCGGGAAGGTCAACCTGCGGGTGGCGCTGTTCAAGCCCGACCGCGGCTGGCGGGTCCTGGACTCGGTGGTCGTCGACAACTCGGCGGACGCGGTGCGGATCGACCCCTGGGAGGGCGAGTCGAAGTTGTCCGTGGTGCGCAAGCCGCTCACGGACGGCGACACCGCCGACTCGACGCCCTGCGGCGTCATGGTCGAGTCCGTTCTGCGGTAGCCGGCCTGACAGTCCTTCGGAACGGGCGGGGTCCGTGCGGCAGGCCCTGCCCGGCCGGAATCAGTCCCGGTGATCCGGGTGCGGAGCGGCGGCGAAGCACGGCCGATCGCCTGATCGTCGGTCTCAACGAGCCCGGCGCGCGCATCCGTTGCGCGCTCGGCGGCGAGCTCGCGCCAGGATGCTGCGCCCACGCCCACGCCCTCGGCGGCTGACGGCGCGCCGCACCCGGAGGGTCACTGCGCCGGTTGCTGCATCCAGGCGTCCGAGCCGGGGTCGCCGCCCTCGGCGCGGAGCGCGAGGCGGTCGATGTAGTGCTGCCAGCCCTCTCCGTGCGCAGCGCAGGCCTCCGGGGACGGGAGTCCGCTGTGTACCAGCCTCAGCAGAGTGCCGTCGGCGACCGGCTCCAGGGTGATCTCCACGGTGCTGGAACCGGGTGGGACGGGCATGGCGCCGGTCTCCCAGCCCCAGGTGAAGACCAGCCGCTTCGGCGGGTCCACGGTGAGGAAGCGGCCGGAGGCGACGTACTCCCCGGTGACACGGGTTCGGTACGCGCCGCCGGCCTCGAAGGAGAACACGCCGTCGGCGCCCATCCAGGACAGCCACTTCTCCGTTCGAGGGTGACCGTGTCCGTGGGCGTCGTCATGAGGGGTTCTCGTTCCGCTCGGCCTCTTCGGCAAGCCTGGCCAGGGTGTCGAGCCTCGTGCCCCACATGGCCTGGAGGTAGTCGGCGAGCGGGCCGAGCGCCTCCCGGTCGGCCCGGTAGAAGCGCTTGGTCCCGTCCTTGCGCAGCGTAACCAGACCGGTGTCGCGCAGCACCTTGAGGTGCTGCGACACCGCCCCGAAGGTGACCTCGAAGCGGGCCGCGATGTCGCCCGCGGACAGCTCGTCATCCCAGATCAGCCGCAGGATCTCGCGCCGCCTGGGTTCGGCTATCACCTGTACCGCGTCCATGCCTCGAATTTTAGTCCAGGCTTCAGCTTGCCGTCGCGGCGCGGATTATTTTAGTCTGAACTTAAGTAAGCCCCCCCCCGCGGGGAATCCCACCCATCAGGAGCACCCCATGGCCGCCATCACCTACGAGACCGACATCGCCACCGACCGGGCCCGCGTCCTGGAGGCGCTCAACACCCACGACGGCCTCACCGGCTGGTGGACCAACGACGTGAACCGCAAGGACGAGGTCCTGTACTTCAACTTCCCCGGCGTCCCGGAGCCCTTCCGGCTCCGCCGCGACCAGGCCGACGAGGACCGCGTCGTCTGGGTGAACGTCGGCGCCTTCCCTCCCCACTGGGGCGGCACCACCATCACCTGGGAGCTCACCGCCGTCCCGGAGGGCACCCGCGTGGCGTTCTCCCACTCCGGCTTCCCGGAGAGCGAGGCCGAGATCCCGATGACCAGCGAGACCTGGGGCATCCTGATGACCCGCCTGAAGGAGTACGCGGAGACGGGCAAGCCCAACCCCTTCTTCACCGTCTGAGGCCCCCGATGAAGGTCGACGTCCTGACCGAGACCGTGATCGCCGCACCGTGCGAACGGGTCGCCGCCTACGCGGCCGACCCCTCGCAGGCGCCGGAGTGGTACGAGAACATCGACTCCGTCACCTGGCAGACCCCGCCGCCCGTCGCGGCAGGCTCCCGCATCGCGTTCACCGCCCGGTTCCTCGGCCGGCGCCTCGCCTACACCTACGAGGTCACCGCGTACGAGCCCGGCCGACGGCTGGTCATGCGGACGAGCCAGGGCCCCTTCCCCATGGAGACCACCTACACCTGGGAGCCGTACGGCGAGGACACTGCCCGCACCCGCATGACCCTGCGCAACCGCGGCGAGCCCAGCGGCTTCGCCTCGCTCGCAGCCCCCGCGATGTCAGCCGCGATGCGCCGCGCCCAGAGCAAGGACCTGGCCCGCCTCAAGGCGCTCCTGGAGCGGCCCGCCTGAGTCACTTCACCTGGCGCGAGTCCGGTCGCAGCGGTCAGCACCGGTGCGGGTCCGGGTCCTGTCCCCGGGCGCGGAGACGGCCGCCCGCCGCCAACGTGTCGAGCCGCCGCTGCTCGGCTGCCGCCCAGGCGCGGACGCGCCCGGGCGCCAGGGGGACGCCGTGCCCGACGTGCAGCCTGGTCGGGTCGAGGGCGAGCATCTCGCGCAGGCTGGCCAGGTTGCGCTGCGGATCGTCGTGGAAGGGCGGGTTGGCGGGGCGGCCGGGGATGAGGCCCATGAAGGAGTTGGCGACCAGGTCGCCGGCCACCAGGTCGCCGTCGTCGGTGAGGACGGAGATCGAGCCGGCGGTGTGGCCGGGGGTGGGCATGATGCGCGCGTTGACCCCGAAGTCGTGCAGGCTCGTCTCGCCGCGGACCAGGATGTCGGGCTCGAAGGGTTCCGCGGTGGCGTGGAGTTTCGGGTTCCGGTCCATCAGGCGGCCCATCGGGCCCGTCGGCAGGTACGGTTCGCGAACCCGTCCGGTGCGGAACGGCTGGAGGTCCGCGACATGCCCGGCGACGGGTGCGCCGGTGAGGCGGTGGAGTTCGGCGGCGGACCCGAAGTGGTCGATGTGCCCGTGGGTGATGACGATCAGCTCGACGTCGCAAGGGTCCACACCGTGGCGGACGATTCCGTCGCGGATCACGGGTCCGCTGCCGGGAGTGCCGGCGTCGACGACGACCGGGTGGCGGCCCATCAGCAGGTAGGCGTTGATGGCGTGCCTGCCGAGGACGGGGATCGCGACGACCTTGGTGCGTGACATGGGGGCTCCGTTGCAAGGTGGGCATGGCGGGATGGACAGGCGGTGCCGCTCGGGCGCCGTCCTGCCGTGGGAGGTGCGTGGTGTAGGTGGGTCAGGCCGTCCGGGGTGCGGCCGCCTCGGGTGAGCGGAAGCGGCGGCGGTACTCGGCCGGTGTGGTGCCGAGCCGATTCCTGAAGGTGCGGTGCAGCGTCTCGACGGAGCCGAGGCCGGTGTCGGCGGCAATGGCCGGCAGGCTGCGGTCGCTCTCCTCCAGCAGCCGCCGCGCGGCCTCCAGCCGGACGGCCTCCAGGTAGTCGGTGGGGGTGTGGCCGGTGCGGCGGCGGAACAGCCGGGAGAAGTGCCGCACGCTGAGGTGAAGCCGGTCGGCGAGGACCTGCACCGGCAGGTCCTCGGCCAGATGGTTGTGGATCCAGTGGCGCAGGCCGTCGATGCGCTCGTCGGCCGGCGCCTGGAGCGAGAGCGGCACGCTGAACTGGCTCTGCCCGCCGGGCCGCTTCACGTACATGACCATCGCGCGGGCCACGTCGAGAGCCAGCGCCTGGCCGTGATCCTCCGCGACCATGGCCAGCGCCAGGTCCAGGACGGCGGTGACCCCTGCGCAGGTCCACACCCGTCCGGCCCGGACGAAGATCGGGTCCGGGTCGACGTCGATGCGCGGGTGGTCGGCGGCGAGCTGGCCCGCGGTCAGCCAGTGCGTCGTCGCCGTCAGGCCGTCCAACAGGCCGACGGCGGCCAGCAGGTGTGCACCGGCGCAGAGTCCGGCGACCCGGCGGGCCCGGGTCGCCGCCTCGGGAAGCCAGCCGGCCACGACCGGATCGACCACCGCTCGGACACGGCCCGCCGACATGTCCATCGCACCCGCCACCAGCAGCGTGTCCACCCCGCCGCCCACCGCGTCCAGCGCCACGTCGGCCACCAACCGGACACCGCCGGACGTCTGGAGCTCCCCGGCCCGCGCCGCCGCGACCTCCACCCGGTAGCCGGGCTTGTCGGGGCCGAGCAGGCGCGAGGTGATGGAGAACACCTCCGCCGGCCCGGTCACGTCCAACAGCTCGACGCCCGGGAAGGCGGCGATGACGACTCTGCTCGGTTCGGCCATGCCACGATCCTCATGTCCCGGCAGGCCCGTCCGCAATGACCGGCTTCTGTCAGAACCGGCCATCCGCCAGCGGAACGAACCGATTTCCAAAAGGTGCACTTGTTCGGGCGTGCGGGGGGGGGGGCGGGCCCCGCCCCCGCCCCG